>JBQTIF010000001.1:0-98839 GCA_052388395.1 Gemmatimonadaceae bacterium
CGGCGGCAGGTTCGCCGGCAGCGCGCGGTTCAGCATACTGCGATACACCGCGATACCGATGCTGCCGAAGACCGCGATCCCGAGCGCACCGCCGAACTCAGCGCTCGTCTCCGACATCGCAGCGGCAGCTCCGGCTCGCTCCGGTGGCGCGGCGCCAACGATCAAGTCTGTCGTTAGGGTGAACGCTGGAGCGAAACCTAACGAGAAAATGATGGAGCCGAGGGCGTACACGAGAAACCCCGTGTTCGCATCGACACGCGTGAAGACGGCGAAGCCAGGCGCTGCGAGCGCCAAGCCGGCCGCCATCAAGTATGCCGGACGGATGCGCTTCACCAGCATCGGTGTCAGCATCGACCCGACGATGAACGCCGCAGCCCAAGGCAGTGACCACAGGCCGGCTTGCAGCGGCGATAGGCCGCGCACGAGTTGTAGGTATTGCGGCAGAAACAGGAAACCGCCGAATAACACGACGATCCCAAGCCCATAGGTTGCGAGTGACGCGGTGAACCCCGGCACACTGAACAGGCGCAGATCGATCAACGGATCGGCCAGGTGGAGCTGCCGGCGCGCGAAGATGACGCCGAGTACGACCCCAATGACGATGACGAGCATCGGGAACCAGCCGAAGCCGTCTTGCGCGATCTGTTTCAGCCCAAAAATCATGGCGAGCACCGCCCCTAGCGAAAGCGCCGCGCTGGTCAGGTCGGGTCGGCCGGCCTTGGGATCGCGATACTCCGGCAAGAGCGACGGCCCGGCCAGCAGCAGGATCAGCATGACGGGAACCGCGATCAAAAAGACGGAACCCCACCAGAAGAACTCGAGCAACACACCGCCAAGCAACGGACCAAGCGCGGCACCTAACGAGTAACTCATGATCCAGATGCTGATGGCGACCGTGCGCTGGTGCGTGTCGAGGAACATGTTCCTGATCAGCGAGAGCGTCGACGGTGCTACCGTCGCTCCCGCAATGCCGAGCAAGGCGCGGGTTGCGATGAGCATCTCAGCACTCGTGGAGAAGGCCGCCAGAACCGATGCGACGCCAAATGCCGCGGCACCGATCAGCAGCAGCCGGCGACGCCCGATGCGGTCGCCTAACGTGCCCATGGTGATCAACGAACCAGCGACAAGAAAGCCGTAAATGTCGATGATCCAGAGCAACTGCGCGCTAGTCGGCTTGAGATCGGCGCTGAGCTGCGGGACCGCGAGGTGCAGCACTGTCAGATCCATCGAATACAGCAAACACGGCAGCGCTATTACCGCGAGTCCGATCCACTCGCGACGTCCCGCCTTAGGCGCCTGGTCTTTGGTCATGGCTAGTTGTCTCGTCCTTCAGGTCGCCGCGTCGCCGGCGTACCGAGCGCGACCGTTAGGCGTGCTAACGCGACGCGTGCCGCATGCGCGCTGGAGCGCGGACTGTACTGAAGCGGCGCTCGCATTCAACAGCCGAGCGATTTCGTTGGACCAGTTCAGTACGTCCCGCATGTCGTGCCTCGTTCGTCAATGTTTGGCGACCACGAACCCGAAAAAAACTCATCGGTCATTTTGACGCTTCGTGGTGGTCGCGTTAGCTCGCCGCCTCGAGCGATGGTTGTAGATACTGCCTAACGCACCTGTCCGTTGATTAAGAACGTCGATTGGTCGGGTGCATGATCGACATTGCAGCATTCCTCGACTCAGAAGCCTGATGGCTAGCCGTGCTGCGGCGAGACAGACTCAAGCCGCTAAGGAGGCCTTCGAGGGACCGGCGCTCCGAAAGTGGGCCCGGGTAGAGTTGAACTACCGACCTCACGCTTATCAGGCGTGCGCTCTAACCACCTGAGCTACGGGCCCTACGACAGAACCGGCGAAACTAAGCGGCTTCAGAAGAGCGAGTCAACGGAATGAAAAATGCCGGTTCCGGGCTCAAGTGCCCCACTTTTGGAAACTCGTGTCGCTTCTCGTGAGTCCAGTCTGTGTGCGTCCGGTCACACCGATCACGCGTGAAGTCCAACGAATATAGTTGCGGCAGCCGTGCGAAACTCTTTCGTTTCACAGGGTAACGACGAGTACACGACTGGTTGGCGCTCGCGTGTCCTCGCACTCGTAAGGCATCGCAAGGCAGCATGACCTGGTTGATCATCGTCGCAGTTCTTACTGTAGCCACTCTCTCGGTGGTGTTGTGGCGGCTGCGAAAACGCCGGCACCGACACAAGCTGCACGGTCCTATAGCGCTGCTTGGACCTTCAGTCGCGCCCGGTGGGCGCCCGTTGCCTCGGCCGACGCTCACGCGAGGCATGACTGCCGTCCGCTCTCAGTATCCGACACCGCCGCACGACCCCTTCCAGGTAGTCGTCAACCCGCCGATGTACGCCCCCCCGCCCCCCCCCCCGCCCCCGCCCGTCGAGGCGGTGCGCGACACGCCGCCCATGGGGGCGCCGCACTCTAACGGGAATGGCGGCGGCAGCGACGGCGATCGGACGGCGCGCTTCCAACGCCCGGCGGAGCGCACGCTCCAGTTCCTACCGGGTCGTTTCGAGGTCGTAGCTGGGAAGGGACTTGGGAGCGAAATCCGGTTCGTTCGCACGGGCGGTCCCGATGGATCTTCTGTCACATTCGGCCGCGCCGAGGGACCTCAGTACCGTCACGTTCAGCTCGACGCACCGACCGTGAGCCGACGGCATGCGCAAATGCGCTGGGACGGAGCGCGCTGGGCCCTTACGAACCTGTCGGCGACGAATCCTGTTTCCATCAATGGGGTCGCGCTCCCGGGTGAAGGAACGGCCATTGATCTGGCCGACGGGGACCGGGTGGAAATGGGTGAAATCACCTTTCGATTTCACGCGCAGTAGGTAGATATAGCGCGGAACGGCTCCGCGCCTGGACGGTCTCGACAAACCCCTTTTCCTCTCTCATAGTACCGGCACCGGAGCGGTGTCGGTGCACCGGATATTTGGGAGGTGGGCGGTGGTCGTGCGTGATACTCCTCATCGTGTGTGGACCGCGCCTGCCACTCGTGGTTGGCCGTTCGAGCAGCACATGGAGCGCGCGCATGGGCGTGAGTCTGTCGAGTACATTACTGATCCTCGCGTTGATCGCTGTGTTCGTCGGAGCGATCTCGGCGGGCTACTGGATCAGTCGACGGCGCCGGGACGCACTGCTGCGTGAGCACGACGTCCCGTACGTCGTAATGCCGATACTCGCCACGCTCGACGTGTTGCGTCCCGTTAGGCGCATTGCACGGCAAGCGACAACTCCCCCTTCGCAGCAATCGTTGTCGTTGGACGCTTCTCCCTCCCTCCCCTCCGTCGCTTCCGCGTCACACGCCCTGTCGGCCTTCGCTGGGGATCGTGCGCTCGGGAGCGCCCCGCCTCCGCCGCCACCAGTGCGTCGCGGACCACGGCTCTCTCCTGGGGGAGGCGGCCGCGCGGTGCGCCGCGTGTCGGCGGGCGGCTCGCCTAACGAGCTGACAATCGTCGATCCGGCTGCCGAGTTTGCCACGCTGGTCGACGGGCATTCGCTGCGCTTCTATCGCCCGGCCGAAGGGACACTGCAGTTCTTCCCGGGTCGGCTCGAGGTGATCGAGGGTCGCGACGCGGGCCATGAGATCCGCTTCGTGAAGACCGCGGCACCCGACTCGGAAAGCATTACGTTCGGGCGCCTGGAGGGGCCGCCATACCGTCACATTCAACTGCGCGAGCCAACTGTCTCGCGGCAGCACGCGAAGATGTCTCTGCGCGAAGGGATGTGGTACCTGGAGAACCTTTCGGGGACGAATCCAGTTGTCGTCAATGGCGAGGCGCTCTCCGGCCCGGGGACAACCGTGCGCTTGACCGACGGCGACCGCGTGGAAATGGGTGAAGTCACGTTCCGGTTTATCGCATGAGCGACACTGCCCTGCCGCTCCCGCCGCCCTCCGGGTCCGCCTCGATGCCAACCGTGGACGTCCGTTGGCCGCGCGAGCTCGACGGCGAATACGAATACGTGGGCGAGCTCGGGCGCGGCGGCATGGCGATCGTGTATCACGCGCGCGACCGCGAGCTGCGACGCGACGTGGCAGTCAAAGTCGTGCGCACTCGTTATGCGCAGGACCAGGAAGCGGTGGCACGGCTCGCGCGCGAAGCACGCACCGTCGCGCATCTCGAGCATCCGCACATCGTTGCGCTGCACGCCGTGAAGCGCTTGTCGGACGACAGCCTCGCCCTCGTTATGCAGCTCGTCCCCGGGAAGACGCTCAAGCAGACGCTGCGCGACGAAGGGGCGTTCTTTCCGGACCGCGTCGAGCGTGTGCTGCGCGACATCGCGCGCGGCCTGGCCTACGCGCACGCTCGTGGCATCGTGCACCGCGACGTGAAGCCGGAGAACATCTTCCTCGATGCCGAGACTGGCCGCGCGTTGCTCTCCGACTTCGGCGTGGCGATCTCGCGCGAGGCGGACACGAGCCTAACGGCGACCGGGACGGCCATCGGTACGCCCACGTACATGTCGCCGGAGCAGATCGACGGGGCGCGCGTCGACGGCCGCAGCGACCTGTATAGCCTGGGGCTCGTCGCGTGGGAGATGCTGACCGGCCGCCGCCCGTGGGACGGCGAGAGTCTGTATAGCGTCATCTACCGCCAGAAGCATCAGGAGCTGATACCGATCGAGGCGCTGCGTCCTGACGTCTCGGACCGCCTGCGTTACCTGATCGACGGGTTGTTGCGCAAGCAGCCGGTGTCGCGCTGGGCGAGCGCGGAGCGGTTCCTCGGACGTCTGAACGACGCGACCGATCCTCCTGGGCTCAAACAGTGGCGCCAGCACAAGCGCAAGCAGGCGAAACAGCGGCGCGAGGCCGCGCGCGCCGTGCCTAACGACGCGTCGTTGCCGGAGGCTCCGACCGAACACTTCCGACGCTCCGCCGAGCAGCGCGCTGTGACCGACGGCAAGCTCGACGCCCGCAGCACGCCACAGACGATCCGCGTCGAGACATCGGCCACGACGATCGACGACTGGAGCGTGGAAGACGACGGCAGCGCAACGCGTCGGAGCCGCTATCCCACGTGGATCGCCGCCGGCCTTCTCACCGCTGCTGCAGCGGCGGCGGCGATTGTCGTGATTCTGCCCGACCCAGAAACGAATACGCCGCCGTTGGACAAGGGACGCGCAACATTCGCGGATGCAGGCACTATCGAGGTGCCGGCGATGCGGCCCGACAGCAACACAGTCGTCGGACGTCCCGATTCAGTCGCGGGCGCGCCTTCCGTGCAGCAACCAAACGCGCTTTCGGACAAGGCGCGGCGCGACTCGATCGCTGCGGCACGCGCAGCAGCCGCACGCACGGCATCGCCGCCGCAACTTCCACCAGCGCCAACGACCAGCACCACAGCGACAACGGCGCAGCCGACCCCAGCGCGCGATAGCGTGACAGTGCCTAACGAGACGCCGCCGGCTGTTCCGCGGCTCGACTTCCCGGGCGAACGCGGGCTGGTGACCGGGGGGGCGAAGCACAGCTGTGCACTGGCGGCTGGAAGGGCGCAATGCTGGGGGAATAACGAGAGCGGCCAATTGGGCGGCGCCACTGTTGATTTTGCTGTTACACCGGTGACCGTCGCGGGCGATTTCTCATTCGCGCAGCTGTCGGCCGGAGATTCGTACACGTGCGGAGTCACCGTTGGTGGCGAAGGGCTCTGCTGGGGGAGCAACGACGCGGGCCAACTCGGCGACGGAACGATGACAACGCGCACGGCGCCGGTGCGCGTCTCGGGCGGACATAGCTTCAAGCTGATCCGCGGTGGGCGGACGCACGCGTGCGGCCTAACGAGAGGCGGCGATGTCGTCTGCTGGGGGAGCAATGCGTCTGGCCAGCTGGGTGATGGGAGCCGGTCGAGCCGCACATCACCAGTCCGTGTCTCCCTACCAGGCTCAGCCGAGCAGCTCGCCGCCGGGGGTTCGCATTCCTGTGCGCTGCTGATCGATGGGAGCGCGTTTTGCTGGGGCTTCAACGCCAACGGTCAACTTGGTGATTCGTCGAAAACGTCGCACGCTGAACCAGTTCGCGTAGCAACAGCGCAACGCTTCGTGAGTATCACAGCGGGCCGCAATCACACCTGCGCCGTGACGCCGGACAACGACGCGTACTGCTGGGGCGCCAATAATACTGGGCAGCTCGGAGTGAGCTCTGTGACCGAATCTGTGTTTCCGCAACGCGTAGATACTCAGGCCCAGCTGCGCACCATCGCTGCAGGGTTGAACCATACGTGCGCGCTCACGCTTGCAGGCATCGCGTACTGTTGGGGGGCGAATAACTACGGCCAGCTCGGCGACGGAACAAAGAATCGGCATGCGCGACCGGCGGCTGTGCAAGGCGCCGGGGCGCTCATTGCGCTGTTCCCAGGGGCATCGCATACGTGTGGACGCAATAACGCCGGCGAAATATTCTGCTGGGGCTACAATATCGATGGTCAGCTCGGTAGCGGTGGCCGAGTGGAAAGTATCGTTCCGACCAAAGTTCAGGATCCTCGTTAGGTATGCAGTGTAGCAGTCGTTGGTCCGTGGTGCGCGTGTCCACTGCGCTCGCCTTGCTGTTCGCGGCTTCGTCATGCGACACGCCTCTGGAAACCGAGGTTGACGGCGTCGGTCGCGTCGTACTCGCTCCCGGCAGCGCGAGCCTGCAAGTTGGAGCCACTGTAACGCTCACCGCGCTGGTGCTCGACAACGCCGGTAATGCGATGCGCGAGCGCAAAGTTGTCTGGGCGAGCGAGAACGCGTCGATCGCAACCGTCTCACAAAGCGGCGTCGTCACCGGTGTTACGGCCGGCACGGTGCAAGTCGCCGCCTCGAGTGGAGGCAAGTCGGCGAACGCGGCGATCACCGTCACGCCACGACCTGTCACCCTCGTTCGCATAACGCCTGGTAGCGCGACGATTTCCGTCACTGGGTCGGTAACACTCCAAGTCGAAGCACTTGATGCGTCTGGCGCGCCCGTGGTTGGCCGCCCGATTTCTTGGAGTTCCTCCAACGAGACGATCGCAGTCGTGAGCGCTAACGGTGTTGTGGCGGGCATCGCAGCGGGATCGGTCACAATCACTGCAACGATCGATGGTCAGTCGGGGACCGCTGTAGTCACAGTCGCGCCGCAACCAGTGGCGTCAGTCTCCATCACGCCGACCAACGACACAACGATTGTTGGACGTCGACGGACATTCCGCGCGACACCGCTCGATGGGCAAAACTTGCCGCTGACTGGGCGCACACCTGTGTGGACGTCGAGCAATCCGGTGATCGCGACAGTGACCTCGGCGGGCGAGGCGCTCGGTCTTGCCGTCGGGACGGCGCAGATACGGGCGACGATCGAAGGAAGGTTTGCCGAAGCCACGATCGTCGTGCTGCCGGTTCCCGTCGCGCGCGTCGTCACTAACCCCAACCAGATCACGCTCAATCCGGGCCAGACATCGCAGCTGACGGTGACGTTGACCGACAGCGCTGGCAACATCCTGTCGGGGCGAGCAATCACGTACCTGTCGAGCAACGCGACGATCGCGACGGTGTCGAACACTGGGCTCATCACTGCTGTGGCCGAGGGCTCCGCACAGATCGAGGCAAGCAGCGAAGGGAAAACAGCGACGACCGTTGTGACTGTGAACCCCGTTCCAGTCGCTTCGATGACAATCACCCCTTCCACAGTCGCGTTAGGCATCGCGCAGACAACGCGCCTCACAGCGCAAGCATTTGACGCGGGGGGAAGGCCGCTCGCCAACCGCAAGTTCACGTGGATCAGCGGCGCGCCGACCGTGGCGACCGTGAATCAATCGGGCGACGTCACAGCAGTCGCTGGCGGAACCGCGGTCATATTCGCGGCCACTGAGGGGATCAGCGCGTCGGCGACCGTATCGGTGACCGCCTCGGTGTCGACGGTTTCTGTAGCGCCGGCGAATCCCACACTGAGCGTAGGTCAGACAATCGGCATGACCGCGATCCTGCGCGACGTGAACGGAATCATTCTCACGGGTCGCGTTGTCGGTTGGTCGTCCTCGAATCCTGCAATCGCTAGTGTCAACTCCAGCAACGGAGTAGTGACCGCGGTCGCATCCGGAACGGCGACAATTACAGCTTCGAGCGAAGGAAAGACCGGCGGCACCAACGTCACTGTGAGTGTGATTCCCGTCGGACGTGTGGATGTGCTGCCCACGACGGTCGCGTTAAATCCGGGGCAGACGTCGCAACTGACAGCGACGGTCTACGACCAGTCGAACAATGTCTTGCAGCGCCAAGTCACGTGGTCGTCAAACAATCAGTCCGTTGCCAGCGTGTCGAACACAGGCCAGGTAACGGCGGTCTCGTCAGGCACCGCGACAATCAGCGCGACCTCAGGCGGTGTATCGGGAACAGCTGTGGTGACAGTCGCTCTTGTGCCAGTGGCGAATGTGACGGTGACACCGACGACGCCTAACATGTTCCCCGGAGATGTGCTGACGTTGACAGCGACAGCACGCGACGCCGGCGGCAACGTGATCACTGGTCGTCCAACGACATGGTCATCGAGTAACACGGCGGTAGCAACAGTTGTCGCTACAACGGGCGTCGTCACCGCTGTCACGAGTGGCGCTGCGACGATAACGGCAACCGTCGACGGCGTGAGTGGGAGTGCGACCGTCACGATCAATCAGACGCCAGTGGCGTCAGTGACGCTGGCGCCGGCGAGCGCCAGTTTGTTCGTTGGTCAGCAAACGGGATTTATCGCAACGGCGCGGGACGCGTCCGGTAACGTGCTGCCACGCCCGATCACATGGTCGACAACAAATCCGACTGTGATCATCAACGTCACTCAAGCGGGCGTTGTCACGGGAATAAACCCCGGGACTGAAGGCGTAATTGCGATGGCCGTCGGTGCGGGCGCTGGTGGAACGAATGTCGGAGATACGGCGACGGTAAATGTGTCGCTCGTTCCGGTCGCATCGATTTCGATTTCGCCGTCACCGGTCAACATTTTCACCGGCCAACAGCAGCAGCTCACGGTGCAGCTTCGCGACGGCAGCGGGAATCCACTTTCTACGGCCGGACGCACGATCACGTGGAGCTCACTGAACCCCGCGGTTGCAACCGTGAGTACCAACGGGCTGGTAACCGCCGCTTCGCCTGGAAACACGCAAGTCGTTGTTTCGACGCCCGGGGCAACTGGGAATGTGGCCGATACAACGAGCATCACGGTTTCGCCGTCGCCCATTGTAAGCGTTGTTGTAACTCCGAAGCCCAATACGATCTACCAAGGGGCAACGAAGTCGTTGCGCGCTGTCATCACGAATGCGTCCAGCACAATCCTGCGTGGGCGGAATGTGTCCTGGCAGGTGCGTCCGAATCCGTTTGTGTCGGTCAGTCCAGTCGCTGGAACGCCGGACAGCGCCACGTACACTGCCGTCGCGTTAGGCACCACATACGTGATCGCAGAAGACCCGAGCGGGCTGCGCGACTCGACGCTCGTCACGGTTCAACCCGTACCGGTTACGTCAGTCGTGGTTACTCCGGCATCGGCAACGGTGAACCTGGCCGATTCAGCGCAACTCAACGCTGTAGCGCGCGATTCAGCGGGGAACGCGCTACCACGGCCCATTACCTGGAGCTCGTCGGCACCGGGCGTCGCATCTGTATCATCGACCGGAATGGTTACTGCTTTGGCGGCAGGATCAGCGACGATTACGGCTACGGCAAGCGGTGCTGGCGTTGGTGGAGTGAATGTGTCCGGAACCGCATCGATCACAGCGCATAACGCGGTAAGCACGGTGACAGTTAGTAGCGCGCGATCGTTCGTGGTGCCTGGCGACACGTTGCACCTGAACGTCCAGCTGAAGGACGTAAACGGCAACACAATCACTGGCCGGCCGATTACGTTCAGCACGAGCGATCCAGGCGCAACCGTCGACGCTGCTGGAATCGTAACCGGCGTGGGCGCTGGACCTGTGACAATAACGGCGACTAGCGAAGGAAAAACCGGTACGATCGCCGTGAGTGCGATTTCGGCGATCTCGAATATCGCTGTCGCCGGACCAGGTGGAGCGTCCGACAACGTGATCGCTAGTCCGGTGACATCCAAGGTCCTTACCGTCACCGTGGCTGGTGGTGCTGGCGCGTACACCTTTAGCGTTGCCAGCAGCAACACGGGTGTTGCAACCGTTTCGGCATCGACTATCACAACCAACGTGGGCGGTACAGCGACGGTAACGGTGACCGCCGTCGCGCCGGGAGCAACGACGATCACGTTTACGGCCGCACGCCAAGGGGCCATCCCGCCAGGAACAGCCGGCAACAATTCGGCCGTACAGACCTTCAACATCACGGTCCAATAGGGTCGCGCGGCTACTTATGACTCGTGGCCTAACGAGTATGCTTCGCTACGCCGGCAGTACCGCGCTGGTGTTCGCGAGCGTTGCCGTCGTTGAGGGACAGACGGGCGCGCGGCCGCCGCTGCGGCCTAAGGCGGCGCTCGCGGCGTTAGGCCCCGCCGGATGTACACCCTCCACGGCGACAAATGGCCCGGTCGCCCCACCAGCGACCGCGGAGGTCGCCGACTCGGCGCGACGCCTTATCGCCAGTGCACGAGACGCGGCACTCGAAGGGAACCATGCGGCAGCGCGCGACGCCTTTCTCGTCGCCGCACGACTCGTACCGATGAACGCCCAGGTCGCGTACTACCTTGGCCGCGAGTACGAAGACCTTGGTGAACAGCCGAATGCGACGAAGGAGTACTGCCGATATCTGTCGCTTTTGCCGAGCGCGCAAGACGCCGATGAAGTGCGCGGGCGCATCCTACGCCTAACGCCGCCGGCGGAAATCGCGCGCATCGACGAGGCGCGCGCTGCCTTTCGGTCCGGCGTGACACTCTTGCAGCAACGCCAGCTCGTTGCGGCGGATTCCGCGTTCGGTGCCGTCATCCGTGCTGTGCCTTCTGCCAGCGAAGCGTTCTACAACAGAGCTCTGGCTCGTGCCGCGCGCGGCATGCGTAACGCGGCCAATGTCGATTTCGAGCGCTATCTGCAACTCGCCCCCGGCGCCAGCGACCAGGCGGCGATTCGCTCCGCGATGGCGCAGCTGCAGGATCGCGTCTGGGACGCTAGCGCGGTCTTCATTCAGGGCCTGATTGCGCCCGGCGTAGGTCAGATGGCCACTGGCAGGCCGGTTCGCGGCGTGCTCATTCTGGCAATCGGCGGCGGCATCGCCGCAGCAGGGCTCAAGCACAAGACGAATCTGCAGATTCAGCAGTACACCGATCCGTTCGGGAATTCATATACGGACTCGGTCGAGGTAACGGAGCGCCCCTATCTCGTACCGGCCGCGGGAACGCTTGCCGCGGTATGGCTTCTGAGCGCCATCGAGGGGGCGGCGTTCGCGCGCGGCTCACTGGCGCGAGCTCGTGGGATCCTTGCTTCGAGCGCAGATCCACGGCAGGTGCCGCGTATCGCGCTACTCGTCGCGCCGCAGCCGCGAGGGCGCATCGGCGTTGGCTTGAGCGTGCGGACTGGCCGGGCGACTCGTTAGGCTCGAAGCAAGCCCAACAGCGCAATAGCACCCGGCTCAGCCGCTGCGATCGCAGCGGCCCGAACAATGCGTGGTCATTCGAACGATGCAGCCCAATGAGCTGTGGCGTTTTCGTAGCCCGTTGTCAATAATAGAGACGCGCGTGCGCCAATGCGCGCGTACAAATCACATTGGCATCTCGCGTTAGGTATGAAGGCTAGGAGCCGGGTTACCGCCGTGGGCATTTCCGCTGCATTTGTTCTGCTTGCAGCGACGTCCTGTGACGCTCCGAGCGTTGCTGAAGCCGATCGCGTAGAGCGCATTGTCCTGACGCCGAGTGGTGCCAGCATGCAAGCCGGTGCCACGGTCACTCTGTCGGCGCTCGTCCTCAACGCCGCCGGGGACGTGATCCGCGATCGCAAGGTGGTTTGGGCTTCTGAGAACCAAGCCATCGCCACGGTCTCGCAATCCGGTGTCGTGCTTGGTGTCGCACCAGGAGTGGTTCAAATCGCGGCGTCGAGTGGCGGCAAATCTGCCAGCGCAACGATCACAGTGACGCGACGGCCGGTTAGCCTTGTGCGAGTAACACCTGGCACTGCGACGATTTCAGTTAGCAGCTCGATCACGCTGCAAGCCGAAGCCATCGATGCGACAGGTGCCCCAGTACTCGGCTCCACAGTCAGGTGGCAGTCGTCGGACGAGACGATCGCAATAGTCAGCACTCATGGCGTTGTCGTTGGGCTCGCGCCGGGATCCGTCACAATTTCAGCGACGATAGATGGCCGCGTCGGGACGGCCGCGATTGCGGTCGCTCCGCAGCCGGTGTCGGCGGTCATGATCACGCCACTGGCTGACACGCTGGTCGTCGGCAGCCGCGTTAGGTTTCGCGCTTCGCCTGTCGACTCGCAGAACGTCGCGCTTGCAGGTCGCATCGTTCTGTGGTCATCCAGCGACCCGCTCGTGGCCACCGTGTCATCTGATGGCGAGGTCATCGGACTGGCGGTTGGAAGCGCGCGCATTCGCGCGACGGTGGAAGGGAAGTTCGCCGAGGCCACTGTGCTGGTGCAGCAAGTTCCGGTCGCGAACGTGGCTGTCACACCTAACGAAGTGACGCTGACGCCGGGGCAGACGTCGCAGGTTACAGTCACGCTGAGTGACAGCGCGGGGAACGTGCTCATCGGCCGCAGCGTCACGTTCGCGACGAGCGACGCAACGATCGCGAGCGTCTCGACCGCTGGATTGATCATCGCCGTGGCACAAGGAAGCACACGCATTGAGGTGTCGAGCGAGGGAAAATCGGCGACGGTAGCTGTTACCGTGAATCCCACACCGATCGCGTCGATTGCCATTTCGCCTAACGCGGCCACGCTGCGAGTGCCGCAGACGACGCGTCTCGTGGCGCAGGCGTTCGACGCCCGCGGAGCGCCACTGTCCAATCGCAGCTTCACCTGGAGCAGCACGGCTGCAAATGTCGCAAGCGTCAATCAGAGTGGCGACGTAACCGCCGTCGGAACGGGCTCATCCTCCATCAGCGCCGCGAGCGAAGGCCAGGCGGCGACCGCAGTCGTGACGGTCGTGGCGGCTCCGGCCGCGGTAATCGTGATCGCACCAAAGCCAGTCTCGCTGCTCCCTGCGCAGACACAACAGCTCAGCGTCCAGCTCTTTGATTCGGCGGGAGGCTTACTCAGTCAGGCCGGGCGGCCAATCGCGTGGGGCTCGCGCGATCCTGCTGTGACAACCGTGTCGAGCAGTGGACTCGTGACGGCCGTTGCTCCGGGGAATACTCGCGTCATCGTGTCCACAGCCGGCGCTTCGGCCAGCGTGGTGGATTCTGTGAACGTGACGGTGACGCAGCCCGCCGCGAGCTCGATCGCTGTGCAGCCCAAAGCGCATGTGATGAACGTGGGCGGCACGCACGCGTTGCGAGCCGTGGTTGTGAGCTCGGGCGCTGCTGTTCGCGGACGCAATGTAGCATGGCAGTCGCGCTCGCCGTCCGTCGTGAGCGTGTCGCCGGTCGCTGGCTGGCCCGATAGCGCGACTGTGGTTGGAGTCTCGTTAGGTGCTGCGTATGTAGTCGCCAGCGAATCGGGGCTGAGCGATTCCGCGCTTGTTACCGTGACCTCCGTGCCGGTTATGTCCGTCGTGGTAACGCCGGCGACTGCCAACGTGACTGTGAATGGGACGGCTCAACTGAACGCCGTCGCCAAGGATTCGATCGGCGGCACGCTCGCTCGCACAATAACGTGGGTATCGCGTTCGCCAAGCACGGCATCGGTGTCGACAACAGGGGTCGTGACAGGGGTTGCGAGCGGAGCGGCAACGATTGAAGCCCGCGCAAATGGCGCCGGCGTGAATGGCGCGGACGTTGTCGGTACGGCAACCGTCACTGTGCCGGCACGGCCGGTAGCGGCAGTCGCGTCGGTCGTCGTGACTCCGGCCACAACGAGCATGAGCGTGAGTGCAACCACGCAACTCACCGCGGTGGCAAAGGACTCGGCTGGAAACACGCTGACGCCAACAATCACGTGGGTCTCGCGTGCACCGAATATCGCAACGATTTCTGCCACTGGGCTCGTGACCGCGAACGCGAGCGGATCAGCGACAATCGAAGCACGTGCTAATGGCGCTGGGGTCAACGGGACGGATGTCGTTGGGCTCGCCGCGGTGACCGTTACCGCTCCTGCTCAGGTTCCTGCACCGGTGCGCTCGGTGACGGTGACGAGCCCGCGCAGCACGATCGTGCCGGGCGATACGATGCACCTAACGGTTGTACTGCGCGATGCACAGAACAATGTCCTCACGGGGCGCCCGATCACATTCGCCAGCTCGAGTTCCAAACTGACAGTCGATATTTCAGGGATTGTCGCCGGCGTCGGCACCTCGGGAGGCACGGACATCATCGCGACAAGCGAGGGACGCAGCGGCAAAGTGCAGCTCCATAGCACTGAGGGTGTTGCGAAGATGCGGGTGGTGGGACCAGCGAATAATGTGCTCGACCTGGTGATCCCTGTCGGTGGAAAGAAGCGCTATACCGTGACTGTCGACGATGACCGTGGAAGGGGAATCAACAACCTCACCATCGTGGTGAGCACGAACAACGGCAGCGTTCTATCACTCTCCAAGACCAGCATCGTTACGAATGGGAAAGGAGAGGCGGACGTCGATGTCTCCGCCAACGGCACTGTGGGTGTTGCCACGATCACATTTACGGCGGTGCGCACCGGGGCGATTCCACCGGCGAAACCCGGTAGCAACACGCAGACAGCCAGCCTACCGATTGTCGTTCCGTAGACGCTCGTTAGGCGCGCGCTAGTCGCGCTCCTCGCGGTCGTGCTGGTGCCGCTCCTCTTCCTCTACCTCGTCGTATTCGTCGTCGAGGTCGACGAGCTCGTCGTCGAACTCGTCGAGATCCTCCTCGTCCTCTTCCAGTTCGTCCTCTTCTTCATCTTCGTCGTCGTCGTCGTCGTCGTCGAATTCGAGATCTTCGGGATCGTCGAACTCGTCGTCGAAATCACTCTCGCCGAGATCGTCCTCGTCATCGTCATCGTCCTCGTCGAGATCCTCGTCTTCGTCATCGTCCCGCATCGAGAACTCCGGCGAACTTGCGGCCCACCCAGTGATGGCCCGCGACTCCGACGGTTCGAGCTCGTCCCACATGCGAAATTTCTCCCCGTTAGGCTAAAGCGATGCGGCCTGCCGATCACGCTTCGTATCGCGATACAGCTTCTTGCGATCGATCGTACCGAGATGACGCTTACGCAGACGGATCGCGCGCGGCGTCACCTCGATCAACTCGTCGTCCTCGATATACTCTAGGGCGCCTTCCAGCGTCAACACCCGGGGCGGCTCTAGCTGAACGTTCTCATCGCTCGCCTTGGTACGCATGTTGGTGAGCTTCTTTTCCTTGGTTGGATTCACATCCATATCGCCAGGGCGTGCGTTCTCCCCGACGATCATTCCCTCGTACACCGGCGTACCAGGATCCACGAAAAACGTCGCGCGATCCTTGAGGTTGAACAGCGCATATGCAACGACGGTGCCGGCCTCCATGGAGACGAGCACGCCACGCGTGCGCCCCTCGAGCGGCCCCGCCCACTCGCCATAGTCCAGGAACCGGTGGTGGATAATTCCTGTGCCACGCGTGTCTGTGAGGAACTCACTGCGGAACCCGAACAACCCGCGAGCGGGAATACGGTAACGCAGTCGCACTAAGCCCTGCCCCGGGTGCTTCATCTCGAGCATCGCGGCGCGGCGCGATCCGAGCTTCTCGATCACAGGGCCAAGAAATTCTTCGGGGACATCGATGAGAAGCTCTTCGTACGGCTCGAGTCGTTCCCCGTTAGGCCCCACGCGAGTGATGACACGCGGACGCGAGACTTGGAACTCAAAACCTTCGCGGCGCATCGTCTCCATGAGGATGGACAGGTGCAGCTCTCCACGCCCCGATACGGTCCATGCATCGGTTGCCTCGGTGTCCGCGACGCCCAATGCGACGTTGCGCTCAAGTTCGCGATATAGACGCTCGCGTACTTGTCGCGACGTGACGTACTTACCGTCCTTTCCAGCAAACGGTGAGTTGTTAACGAGAAAGTCGACCGAGATCGTCGGCTCTTCCACGGCAATGCCCGCTAGGCGCTCGCGATAGTCGAGATGCGCGAGTGTAGATCCGATTTCGACACCTTCGAGCCCGGCTAACGCAACGATGTCGCCTGCACTCGCGCGTTCCACCTCGATGCGATCCAGACCTTGATGCGTGTAGAGCTTCGTCACGCGCGCGATCACTTCGGGGAGCGCCGGATCGAGCGGCAGCAGTGCGACGCTCATCCCAAGCTCTACGATGCCGCGCTCGACGCGCCCAATGGCGAGGCGGCCGAGGTATGGTGAATGGTCGATCGTGGACACGAGCATTTGGAACGGACCATCAACATCGTTCGGCGGCGGGGGAACGTGCTCGACAATCGCCTGAAATAAGGGGACGAGATCCGGCGAGGCGACATCGAATTCGCGCGTCGCCGTCCCTTCCCTTGCTGACGCGTAGAGAAACGGCGCATCGAGAATAGACGCATCCGCCTCGAGTTCGATAAGAAGGTCGAGCACCTCGTCGTGAACGCGCAGCGGATCTGCACCCTGCCGATCGATCTTATTGATGACGACGATAGGCTTGCGGTCGAGCTCGAGCGCCTTGCGAAGAACAAAGCGCGTTTGCGGCATGGGGCCGTCGAATCCGTCGACAACCAACAGCACGCCATCGACCATGCGGAGGATGCGCTCGACTTCGCCACCGAAGTCAGCGTGCCCAGGCGTGTCGACGATGTTGATTTTGACGTCGCGCCACGTGACCGCCGTGTTTTTCGCCAGGATGGTGATGCCGCGCTCGCGTTCAAGCGGGTTGGAATCCATGACCCGCTCTTGGACGACCTGGTTGTCGCGGAACGCACCAGCTTGCCGGAGCATCTTGTCGACGAGGGTGGTTTTGCCGTGATCGACGTGGGCGATGATGGCGATGTTCCGGATTTGCATAGCCGCGAAATGTAGGTAGTGCCCTGGTTTTGGCTCAAGCACTTGCATGTCGCATTTTCATGATGCACCGTAGCACTGCCACTCATCCCGGAGGTGTCCCATGCACCAGCAGCAGGAGCCCGCCAGGGACTCATATCCCCATGGTCGCGGCTACGGGCACGATTACATGCGCGGGGGCGAGGTATTGGACGGTTACGGATACAGCTCGCGCCCCGAGTACTCGCGCCGACGCGGCGATGCCGACGAAGCGACCGATGACGAGACGGGCTCCGGCAGCGAGGTGGTGACCAGTTAGGCAGCGATGGCTTTCGAGATGCGCCTAACGAGACACACGTACAACTGCAGGAGCGGGACATGTTAAAAAGAACGGCGTTAAACAGTCCCCGGGATCAGAGCGTCAAACGGTCAACCGCGTCAAGGAATAGGTGCGTTTGGTGTTACCGTTTTACGCCGTTGACGGTTTAACGCCCGCGATACGGACTGTTTAACGCCGTATCGCTTAACGTGTCCCGCGGTTGTTTCGGCTACCTCGGACGCCCAGTGCCTACCGTCGCCGGGCGCTGCGCGCCGCCAGTTCCCGCATTCGGTCGCCCCATCGGCTGCCGCCCCGCTCCCGCCGCGCCGTTCTGGCTGCCGCTCGAGTGCGAGCCTTCCGCGAACGACGCGTCATGCCCGCGCGACAGCAGCCCCTGCACGATCCCCGTCTTGTCGGTCGCGCGCAGATACGCCTCGCGCACCTCGATTTGCCCTCTGTCCACCAGATCCAGCAGCGCGTCCGTGAGCGTGAGCATGCCTACCTTGCGCGACGTCTGCATGACGGAAGGAATCTGGAACGTCTTCGCCTCGCGAATCAGGTTCGACAGCGCCGGCGTCGCCAGCAGCACTTCCATCGCCGCGACTCGGCCGCCACCGATTTTTCGACAGAGGACCTGCGAGAGCACTCCTTTCACCGATTCCGACAACATCACGCGCACCTGCGCCTGACGATCGCTTGGGAACTGATCGATGATGCGATCGATCGTGCTCGCAGCCGTGGAAGTGTGCAGCGTTCCAAAGACGAGGTGACCGGTTTCCGCCGTCTCTATCGCGATCGCCATCGTTTCGAGATCGCGCAGCTCGCCGACGAGCACGACGTCCGGGTCTTCCCGCAAGGCAGCGCGTAATGCGTGCTTGAACGATCCCGTGTGCAGGCCAACCTGACGCTGCGAGACGAGGCACCCTTTGCGTTCGTGCACGAACTCGATCGGATCCTCGATCGTAATGATGTGATCGTGGCGCGTGCGGTTCACGAGATCGATCAGCGCGCACAACGTCGTTGATTTGCCGCTGCCTGTCGGCCCCGTGACAAGTACGAGCCCCTTCGTCAGTTGGCAGAGCGCCTGCACTTCGTTGGACAGGCCTAACTCTTCGGCAGTGACGATCTTGCTCGGAATGGCGCGGAGGACCGCAGCTGCTCCATGCCTGTCGACAAAAGCGTTGCCACGGAAGCGCGCGATGCCGGGGAGCTCATACGCGAAGTCGGCGTCATGCGTGCGCGTGAACGCTTGCTGCGTGCTCGGGCTCATGATGGCATGGAGCATCCCGATGATCGCTTCGTGACCTAACGACTGCTGCGCGTCCAACGGGACGAGGCGCCCGTCGATGCGCAGGAGCGGTGGGATGCCGATCCGAAGATGCAAGTCGGAGGCGCGACGTTGGATCATCGTGCTGAGCAGCGCGTCGATGGCCGCCTTCCGCGCTGGGTCCGCGGCGGCACCCGTTGTCACGTTAGGCGGCGCTGCCGCGCCGAGGGGGCGGATGCGCACTTCACCGTCTTCCTGGGCGTGTGCTTCGTAGCGACCTCCAGGGCCGTCGAATTGAAACGTGAGCGAGCGCCCCGCCTCGAGCAGCACATGCATCGCGCTCGGCGCCTTCTCGCGCAGCAGCGCGATGACTTGAGCGCGCGTAAGAGGGTGTTTTGTGAGCGCTTGCTCGGCGCCGTTGCGCACGACATGCGCGACGTTGTCAGCACGCAGACGAATCAGCTCGCCGCGCGCGTGGCGCATCACTTCGAGTAAGCGATCGAGGTGTGCCATTACGCGATTGGACGCACGCGCTCGAGGAGCACGCGGTTGATGAGCAGAACGGATTCGCGACCGAACAGCATGATGAAACGCTCCTGCCTGCGATTCAGATAATCCAGAATGCGAGTGCGGCCAGCGACCGGTTCGATGATGAAACTGCCGCTCAGTCGTTCCCCGTCGCGTAACGAAACTTCGACTCGCGTGGAAATGCCGAGCGCTTCATCCTCATGGACGTCGCGACGCGCGACGGCAACGGTGCGTACATTTTCTTTCGACACGAGCACGGTGTCGCCGGTGCGCAGCGCGAGTGGAAAGTACGCTTCGGCTGCGTTGAGGACTTCGGGCGCATCTTCCCGCGCGCCTTGATAGCGTCCGCTCGCCTGCACATACAATTCGCCGTCGACGCGTGTCCCGCTCATGAGCGTTACCGCAACGGCAAGTCGCTGCTTCTCGATGCGGAGATCATTGGACAACAACGGCATTGCGGGCGGCTCAGCGCGACGGTGGTCTGCGAAGCCAAGACGTTCACACCTAAGGCCCGGAAACGATGTGACGGATGTCGCAGCCGGCGTGAGATATAAATCGCCTCGACAGCTCTTAGGTCTTAGCAACTGCCCTTGGTTAGTTCCCCCTAAAGAGCTAAGAGCTGATAGCTAAGAGCTAGTTAAGGATGCGACTCCTTACAAATCGCTTGTCTCTCGAGCTGCATCGTAACATGCGCGATGCCAAACCGCTGCATGACGATGATGGCCCGCTCTAAAACGCTCTGATGCTGATCAGGATCCTGCACGACCGCGTGCGCGCTCATCGCGACGAGGCCAGATGCGACTGTCCAAACGTGGAGATCGTGAACGCCTTCTATCCCCGGGATGGCCTCTAACTGGGTGCGGACGGCGCCCAGTGAGATGTGCGCGGGCGTGGACTCGAGGAGCACATCGACGGACTCGCGTACAAGGCGCCACGCGCTGCGCACGACGAGCAAGGTGACGACAATCGAGGCAACAGAATCCGCCGCGAGCCATCCCGTGTAGCGCAGCACCAGCGCGGCGATCACCGTGCCTAACGAGCCTAACAGGTCACCGATCACGTGCAGATAGGCACCGCGCGCGTTCAAGGAGTGGCTGTGCGCCGGATGCAGCACCCAGGCCGACGCGGCGTTGACAGCGAGGCCGCCTAACGCCACAGCCAGCATCCAGCCCGACGCCACCGGTTCCGGTGTTTGCAAGCGCGTCAGCGCCTCCCAGAGAATGGCAGCGGAAATCGCCAATAGCGCAGCACCATTGATGAGCGCGGCGAGCACCTCCCAGCGGAGATAGCCGTACGTCTTGGCCGGCGACGCCGGCTGACGCGAAAACCACACGACGAAGAGCGAGAGCGCGAGCGCGCCGACGTCGGTCAACATGTGCCCCGCGTCGGCCAACAACGCCAGCGAATTCGTGACGAGTCCGCCGACGACCTCGGCGACGAGAAACGCCGCCGTCAGCACCAGCGCCAGCCGCAGTCGACCTACCGCCTGGCGGTCGTCGATCGTCGGCGCGTGCGTGTGACTATGGCCGTGATGATCGTGCGGCATCGGGACGTGGTGCGTTACTGGTTGGGACGACGCGACGCGCAATCTCGGCACACAACCGCAGCGCCGCCTTCATGCTCGATGCGTCCGCAACGCCTTTGCCCGCGATGTCCAGCGCCGTTCCGTGGTCCGGGGAGGTTCGGGGAAAGGGGAGGCCTAACGTGACGTTCACTGCCGAGCCGAAGGAGGCGACTTTGATCGCCGTCATTCCGACATCGTGATACGGCGCTAACACGGCATCGAACTCGCCACGCATCGCACGAACGAACACAGTGTCGGCCGGGAAGGGCCCGGCGATGCCTGACGCGCGCGCCGCCGGCACGAGTAGCTCTTCTTCCTCGCGACCGAAGCGTCCGCCGTCGCCAGCGTGCGGGTTGAGAGCGCATAACGCGAGACGTGGCTTGGCAATGCCGAACCAGTCACGCAAGCCAAGAGTCGTGACGCGTGCCGTGCGCTCAATCCGCTCCGTTGTAAGAAGGTTCGGTACATCGCGTAGCGGCAGATGCGTCGTCACGAGGACGACACGCAGCTTGTCCGACGTAAGCATCATGGCGACGTCGACTCCGCTCAGCGCCGCGAGCATCTCAGTGTGCCCTGGGAAACCATACCCACCGGCGGCGAGAGCGGCCTTGTCGACCGGAGCGGTTACAACGCCGTCTACTTCACCTGCGAGGGCGAGCGCAACGGCGCGTTCGATTGCTCGTCCCGCTAGCGTCCCGGCAGCGGCGGGTCCGTCGTTGGCGTGCCACGCACCCACCGATTCGTGCACAGGAACGGCGACTCCGCTCGGACCAACGACACAGGGGTCGACGCCATACATCGTGGCGGCGTCCGCCAGCGCCGCGGCGATAACTTCCGGACCGATGCCGCGGGGATCGCCTAACGTGATAGCCAGGCGAACGGGGGACGGGTCAGAAGGGGCCGGCCTCGCGCTCAAGACCGTGCGGCGGCCCTATAGCCGCACCGAGACGTACGTCTCTCGCTTCAACGTGTCGATCAAGCGTCGGATCGCCTTGGCTTCAGCGAGCTGCTCGCGCAATTGCTCGCGCAGTTCGCCTACGGTGTACTCGCCCCCGGAATCGACTTCGATGATCTGCGCCACGACGAACTTCGGGACGCCGCGCGCTGGATCCTCAATACGGAATGGAGCGACGAACTCGTTAGGCTTCGCTTCGGCGAATGCCGTCGCGTACGCCGGCGGTAGCTCGGATCGCGGAAAGGGCTGCAGGCTTCCCTTCTCTTCGATCGGGTCGTGGTACCGCGCGTACAGCGTGTCCACCGACAGCTGCCCTGCTTTCCATAACGCGAACACACTGTCGCCGCGCACACGCGCCTGTTCGATATCGGTCGAGTCGTACGCAGGACGGATGAGGATCTGACGCGCTTTAACTTCACCGGGACGTACCCGATCTACGCGCACGACGTGAAAGCCGTCTGGCGTCTCTGCCACAGGACCGAGCTGCCCCGGATTGAGACCGAAAACAAGGCGATCGAACTGATCGTATCCAGGAATCGCTTGACGCCGCTGCCAACCGAGGTCGCCACCGTTCTTGTTCGTGGTGGTGTCCATCGACTCGCGCTTTGCCAACAATTCGAAGTCGGCACCGGCACGAATGTCTTTGAGGAGGGACTCCGCTTTCGCACGTGCCACCACGCGTGCCTTCTCCGACGCTGTTGTCGCAATGACCATCTGACGAAATGTGAGCGTCGCCGGCTTTCTCCCGAGCCGATCCTTCTGACTGTTTGCTGCTTCCTCGATCTCTGCATCGGTCACGCCGACTGGAATCACCTTGCCGTCGCGGCGCAGCTTTTCAACGAGCCGACGTTGCAGCGCACCGCGACGCACCTGCTCACTGAGCCAGCGGCGATACTCCTCAGGCGGACCGAAGCCGCTCTGCCGCAATGCAGCTGTAAACTCCGCGTCCGTTTCGAAGCGCGCGCGCTGGCGCTTCATCTCCTGATCGACGGTATTGAGGACATCCGCTTCGTCCACTTGTACGGCCGTATCGGCCTTGGCGCGCTGCACCAGGACTTCCTCGTCGACCAGCCCAGCCAAAATGTCACGCATAAGCGCCAGCTGGCCGGCAGAATCGTTAGGTATTTGCATCCCTGCCGCACGCCGCTGCCCGATTGCGTCGAGGAGGTCGCTCATGAGAATCGGCGTCGTGCCCACCACCGCGACGATGCTGTCTAGACCGGCTCGCGTTCCAGCTGCCGGCGCAGCCTGTGGCGGCTGCGCCGCGACCTCTACTGAGGAGTAGAGTGTGAGTACACCAACGAGGAAGGCAGCTGAAATACGCATTACTTATTGCTTACCCGTGTCCGGTGGCGGGGTGCCTGGCATCGGAACGGCCGACGGTGGCCGCGTCGAATCGGCGCGCGCGCGGACAATCTGTGCTTCCGTCACCACCCGATCGATAGCCGCCGCGTTCACTTTGCCGTCGTACTTCTCCCGTAGTGCGCTCGCGACAACGTGCGGCACGTCGACGAACGGCGCTTCTTGATTGAGGAGCTTCTGCACGTATTCGTTACTGCGTCTCGCCGCCTCGGCCTCGCGTGCTTCCGGCGTGCGGAGGGAGTCGCCAAACGTGTTGGGCATGACGTTGAGGCCCGCCCACGTGTTCATGACGATGGCGCGGAATGCGTTGCGCACTTCGTTCAACGCCACGCTATCAAGCTGCACCTTTGCGCTATCCGCTTGCGCGATCAGGATTTCCTGCGTGGCGAGCTGCCGAACGAAGCTCGTCAGGACCGAATCGGGTGCTTCCTGCATCTGCACCTTCACTTGATCCAAACTCGGGAAACCGTTCAGCCACTGCGCGACACGCGCCACCGTAAGACCGCCTGCTCTGCTCGTTGCGATGACGGTGCGATCGTTGCGACGACCTTCCAAGTCAGCGGCGAGGTCTTTGAGACTCTTGGCCGCGTTAGGCCTGATGTTGATCTCCGCTGCTTCTTGCGCCTTCGCTACATACAGACTGTTCGCGACTTGCTTCGTCCGGCCAACGTACTGCGGCGTGAACTGATCCTTCACTTCGTCGAACGTGGAGCGCTTGATGATGTGGTAACCGAACTGCGAGCGAACGAGCGGCGACACCTCGCCGGGCTTCAGTGTACGCACCGCCTGTTCGAAGACGGCTACCATCTGCCCCGCGGGGAAGAGGCCGAGATCGCCGCCGTTCGCCGCGCTGCCGTCTTGGCTGTGCTTCTTCGCCATGTCGGCGAAATTCGCGGCGGTTACCTGCTTCTGTATGCTTTCGGCGCGACGACGCACCGAGTCCGCCTTTGTTGTATCACCGTTAGGGAACATCCATAGGATGTGCCGCGCGGCAAAGAGCTCGGTGTTGTTGGCGTACTTCTCCGGCATGTTGCTCGTATCAGGCTTCGGCATGGTGCTGTCGAGCCGTAGAGCGAACTTCGCGAGGCGTTGCGTCATGAGCGCGGCCCACATCGCCTTGTCGATGACCTTGGGGTCAGAGAGCGAGTCATTGCGCGCCGCGGCCTTGCCGAGCAAGTGGTAGCTCACCCACAGCTCAGCGACATTCTCGGCAATGTTCTTTTGCAGCGGGACGCGCGACTTGCCTAACAACTCGGCAAAGCGTTCGACCGATAGCTCCTGGTCTCCTGCTCGCGCGACGACGTCGACGTGCGCCGTAAAGGCTGATTTGAGGCCCTCGCAGGCGGCGATTGACAGTGCGCCGGCAACGACGAGAGCGGGGGTGAGGACGTAGCGAAGTCGAGACATGTAGGTGTTGTTAAAGTGCTTGGCGCTCAAGTTGCCGGCTCGTCGTCGGGCCGGCGATTTCGCGAAGGGCACGAACGAGCCCGTCGAGCATGGCGGAGCCGCCAAGTCGCGTCAGCTTGAGCGACAGCGGATGCGCCCTTCGAACGTCGGCGCGGAATTGTACCTCGCCGAATGCAGCCGAAATCGCGCGTAGCCGGGGGACCGCGTGCTCCCGAAAGGTAATGCGGGCCTCCTCCCCGTGCACCAGGATCGTTTCGATCCCGAGTCGGCCGCCGAGTAACCGTAGCGTTGCCACCGTGAAGACGTGCTGAGCCTGAGGCGGCAGCGGGCCGAATCGGTCGCGCACCTCTGCCCGCATCGCTTCTACGGCCTCCGCGCGTTCGACCTCGCTGAGGCGCTTGTACAAATCCAGTTTGGCCTCCTGCGAGGGGATATAGTCGTCCGGGAAGTATGCGGGTTGGTCAAGGGAAATGTCCGCCGGCTGCATGCGCGCCGTGCCTGCTTCTCCCTCGCGTTCGCGCAGCTGCCTGACGGCGTCGTCGAGCATCCGCAGATACACCTCGAAGCCGACGGCGTGCACAAATCCTGATTGTTCCGGGCCGAGGAGGTTCCCTGCTCCACGCAGCTCGAGATCGGTGAGAGCGATACGGTACCCCGATCCGAGCTCAGTGTGGTGCTCCAGGACGCGCAGACGTCGCTCGGCTTCTTCGTCGATCAAGTCGGGGACCATCAAATAGCAGTATGCACGGCGGTGCGAGCGGCCAACGCGCCCGCGCAACTGGTAGAGCTGGGCCAGCCCGAAGTAGTCGGCGCGATTGACGAACATCGTGTTCGCGTTAGGAACGTCCAGCCCCGACTCCACGATCATCGTCGAGACGAGGACGTCCACGTCGCCACGGGCGAAGCGGTGCATGACCTCTTCGAGATCGCGCTCGCGCATTTGCCCATGACCAACGGCAACGCGCGCCCGCGGGACGAGCCGCCTAACGTGGTCGCAGATGGCCTCGATCGTTTCCACGCGGTTGTGTACGAAGAAGACCTGGCCGCCACGATCCAGCTCGCGCGAAATCCCTTCGACAATGAGTCCATCGTCCCACGGCTCGACGAAGGTGAGCACCGGCGAGCGGTCGCGCGGCGGCGTCTGCATCAGCGTCATATCGCGCAGCCCCGCCAGCGACATGTGCAATGTGCGCGGAATCGGCGTCGCTGTGAGCGTCAGGATGTCGGTCTCGAGGCGCAGCTGCTTGAGTCGCTCCTTGTGCTTCACTCCAAAGCGGTGCTCTTCATCGACAATGAGCAGGCCCAAACGACCAAAGGCGATGTCGCTGCTGAGCAGCCGATGCGTGCCGATGACAACGTCTATTTGCTTGGACGCGATCTGCCTAACGATCTCGGCCTGCTCTTTGGGGGTTTGAAAACGACTGAGTGCGGCGATCTTGATGGGAAAGTCGGCGAGCCGTTCGCCAAAGGTCCGGGCGTGCTGGTCGGCGAGAATCGTTGTCGGGACGAGCACAGCGACCTGTCGCTCGGACTGGATCGCTTTGAACGCGGCGCGCACAGCGATCTCTGTCTTGCCGTAGCCGACGTCTCCAACGAGGAGTCGATCCATCGGCCGAACACGCTCCATGTCGTTCTTTACGTCCACGGTCGCTTTGACCTGATCCGGCGTGTCCTCAAAGAGGAAGGAGGACTCCAACTGTCGCTGCCACGCGGTGTCGGGGACATGCGGGGGACGCGACGCAAGCTGTCTCCGCGCGTACAGATCGAGCAGCTCCTGCGTCATCGCTTCGATCGCCGCGCGTGTGCGTTCGCGCTGCTGACTCCAGCGCTTGCCGCCTAACTTGTGCAGGCGTGGCGGCGGTGCATCCTCCCCCATGTCGCGCGCGCTGCGATAGCGCTCGATCTGGTCTATGCGGTATAAGGGCACGTTGAGCCGATCCCCACCCTCATACTCAATCACGGCCACTTCGATCGTGCTCTCGTTGACGAAGATCTGCTGAATGCCGCGGAAGATCCCCACGCCATGCTCGAGGTGAACGACGAAGTCTCCCGGCTTGACACCGGTGATCGTCTCCAACATCGCCCCAGTGCCGTAGCGCCGTGCGCGGCGCAAACGACGCTCGCGCCGGAAGATCTCGTGGTCGGTGAGGATGCGCAGCCCGCGAAAATCGCCTAACGAGGGAAGTGCGCGCGCCGTCCCCGCCGGGATCACGAATCCGCCGTCGAGCACGCCGATAGACAGCGCAGCCGGCGATGGTTGGTATTCGTCCTCGTTCAGTAATTCGTCGAGCCGTTCTGCTTGGCCCGCGTTATCGCACAGGATGATTGTCGGCATGCCGTCGCGCACCACGCGCCGCAGCCTGCGGATGTCGCGCGAGATCGCTTCGGGAGCGAGCAGCGGAAAACGGACGGGAGCCTGAGGATCGTCGACGAGGTCGAGGGTAGCGAAGCGCGCGAGCCTATCGCGCGCTGTTGCAGGGTCGAGAAAAAGGTCTGCGCGCGGGGCCGCGTCTTCGCCGCGACGGCGCGCGAGATCCAGGTGATGCGCCGCCTCGTTCCAAGTTCGCTCGCATTCAGGGTCGGGGTGCGCGCCGCGCGGGAGAATGACGATCGAGTCCGGCGGCCAGAGATCGACGATGGAGAGTCGTTCAGCGCTTGTCTCGTCATCGCGCGCGGCCATTTCGACCGGCAGGATCAGTGTCGCGTCGAGCGGGCGCGTGGAGCGTTGCGTGACAATATCGAAGGCGCGCAGCTCGGCGATCTCGTCGCCGATGAGCTCGAGCCTAACGGGTTCGGCCATGCCGAACGAATAGATGTCGACGATGCCGCCGCGGACGGCGTACTGTGCGACGTCGTCTACCATCGTGACTCGCTCGAAGCCGATCGTATCGAGATGCAGTGTGAGTTCGCTCAAGCGGCGCACCTCACCGCGACGCAACTCCAAACGTGCCGAAGCGAGGTTACGCGGCACCTGCGAGCGTTCCATGGCCGCGCGCGCCGTCGTCAGCAGGATACGCACCTCGCCGCGCGTCAGCCGTTCCAACGTTTCGACACGTTCGCCTGCGATCTCCGCGTGCGGCTCCGCCTCGCCAAACCCTTCGCGCGCCGGATACAGTGCGACGCTGGCATCGTCGAGGAGGATGCGCAAATCGGCCCACCAGCGCTCGGCTTCGGGGATCGCATCTGCCACCACGATCACGACCCGAGTCGTTAGGTTGCGCGCCAACGCTGCCACTGCGACAGCATCGGCCGAACCGACAAGACCGCCGACCGCGACGCGATTGCCAGGTGCCGGCAGCGACGCCAGGAGCCGCGTGAAAGCGTGGGACGCTTCCAGCGCGTCGATCAGCGTGGGCAGCGGCATCAGGCGCGGCGGATACGCCGCAATCCGCTGCGTGCAACGACCGTTTCGGCCGCCACGACGAGAAGGAGCAGGATCAAGAGCAGTGTGCCTAACGGGCGGCGGTTGCCGGCGGCGAACGCCGCCGAGCGCCAAGCGCCAGCGTCGCGCAGGACGACGACGTCGCGGCCGCGTATCTGGGCGCCGAGCGCCGCCTCGTTCAAACGGCGCAGATCCGATTCATCGGCCTCGGCGTTGACCGTAAGAGCGCCGACGCGCGTCGGTCCACGTCGCAAGAAATACACGCCCTGCCGCGCTGGTGCGCGCGGAGCCGTTGCGTCGAGGGGCTGCGACTGACCATCGGCCGACTCGAGAGCTGTTGTCCCCGGTGGCGCGCGGAATTCGGCGCCGGGAGCAAGAGCGAGGACGCGGCCGGCCTCGCCACCTAACTGCTGCGCGAGTACGTCGCCTAACCAGGGAACGAATCCGGCGGCAATCGGCAGTGACGTCGCTGTAGGCAGCAACGGCGAGCCAATGAGAACGTACCTGTCACCGGCGACTATCCATGGCTCACCAGCCACCGTGGCCGCGGTGTCAGTCGGGAGTCGGCCGGTGGGCTCCAGCACGAACCGCTCCGCCACGGTCACTCCATCCATGCGTTCGCCGCGCGCCACGCTCTCTCCTGCGCGCCGCGCAGCGAAGCGCCACGGGACTCCCAGGCGCTCGAGCGCACGATTCGCGGCACCGACGCGCACGGGATCAACCGGTGCTGTCAGCAGCGCCGGAAGGCGCAGCGCCGCATCGGCGCTGGCGACGTCGATATCCGTGCCTAACGCGACTCGCCCGCTGCCGACGAGCGCACTCACGGCGGTCTGCACGAAGGATCCCGCCGAGGCGTCGAGCCGCACACGCGGCGGATCACCTAACCAGACCGCGAAGTAGCGTGCGTCGTCGCCGCGTAGCTCATCCGGCGCGATTTCGGCGGCGCCGGCTTGCCAACCGCGCTCGGGCGGCGCCGCGCGCACGATAGCCTCCTCATTGGCTCGCAGCGTACCGCGCGCCAGCGTACGATTGCCTAACGCTACGCGATACGTTGCCGAGTCGCCGCCGGCCCCCCAGCCATTCGCCCGCAAGACAACGCTGCCGTTCGGCGTCCAGCGATCAGGACGCGCGTCGGCGAGCACCACGGCGCGATTGGGAGGCGCTTCTCCGGCCGGGACGTAGGCCACGAGCGGCAGCGAACCCACATCCACTCCACGCTGCCAGGCGGTCGCCTGGCCATCCGTTAAGACGGCGATGCGTTCACCGGGCAGAGCGGCGGACCTAACGAGTCCAGCCGCGCGCGTCACCGCGCCGGGAAGGTCACCCAGACCCGCGAAGACCTCGACCCGGTCTATGGCGTCGATCACCGCTGACCCGTCCCCGCCAACAACACGCCCCTCTGCGGTGATCAGCCACAGCCGATCGCTGCTCGTCGAGCCGCGCACCAAGGATCGCGCCTCATCGCGCAAACGCTCGAGCAGTGGCGCGCCGTCGACAACGACCGACGTGCTCAGCGAGTTGTCGAGCACGATCGCCAGCGCGGTTGGCAGATGCCCGGTACCGCCTAACCAGCCGATCGGCCGCGCCGCCGCAGCCGCGATCAACAGGATCGCCATGATGCGCAGTGCCATGAGAATCATGTTCTGCACGCGCAGGCGTTGCCGGTTGTCCTGCTTCGCCCGCAACAGATAACGCACCGCCGGAAAGTCGATGCGCAGATCAATGCGCCGCTTGAGCAAGTGCAGCAGCAGCGGCACCGCGGCGGCGCCTGCGAGGAGCAGCCACACCGGAGCGAGAAAGCTCACGGCAGATTTTCCCGCACGCGAAACGCGCTTCGCAGTGGAACACCAAATGGTGTGTCGGTTGTGACAACTTCGTACTCCACGCCGGCGCCTGAGAACTGCGCGCGCCATTCATCGACGACATGCTCCACGGTCTCGCGGTATGCGTCCTCGACGTCGGCCACTGCCACACTCACCTGCAGATCGCTCTCCGTATCACAGAAGATCGCCTCGCCCGCTTGCGTCAGGGCGCGCTCATTCGGATCCATGATATGAAGCACGCCGACGTTATGTCCGGCGGCGCGCAGAGACTTCACCGGTCCGTCCATGTCGCTCGGCTCGAACAAGAGATCGCTGATCACGATGATCATTCCAGGACGACGGATCATCCGCTCGGCGCGGAAGAGCGCTTCGCTGATGCGCGCCGCTTTGCCGCCGTGTGGGTCGCTCAGCGTGCGGACCAGACGATAGAAATGCACGCTCCGCGCGCGCGGCGTGAGCACCGATTTGAGCTCGTCGTCAAAACGCACAAGACCGACAGCGTCTTTCTGGCGAATGAGCAGGTTAGCCAGCGCCGCGACGAGGTGCTCGGCGTACGAGAGTTTCGTTAGGCGATCCGAGGAACCTGTCCAGTCCATTGACTTGCTGACATCCAGCACGATGGCGGCGCGTAGGTTCGTCTCTTCCTCAAACTGCTTGATCATCCACTTGTTGGCGCGCGCTGCGATCTTCCAATCGAGGTATCGGAGGTCATCTCCCGGCATATACGGTCGGTGCTCTGCGAACTCGACCGAGAAACCTTTTCGGGGGGATCGGTGTAGCCCGGTCAGAAACCCCTCGACGACCCACCGCGCGACGATCTCGATGCGGCCCAGGGCGGCGAGTTGAGCGGGATCGAGCAGGTCGGCGCGACTGGGCCCGGTTGGTGCAGTTGGCGGTGCTGTGACGCTGGAATCCGGCATGGCGCGCGGAAGGTAGAGGGCGTGAGGAGTGGGTGCAAAGGTGCGACAAAAAGGCGTGACGCCTTGCGGAGATATTCAGTCGTGCCATAGTGCTGGACCGCGCCGAGCAGCTGCCCGGCGAGCCCAGCACGGGCCTGTGATCGAGGACATCATATGATTGCGCGTTGGTTCGTTCCCGCACTCGTTCTCGCTCTTCCTTTAGTCACCGAGGCGCAAGCTCCGCGTGCACGTTGGAGCACGGCCGAGGCTACAGGTGCCGAGGCGCCAGCCGTCCGCGTTTGGATACCGGGTTCGTGGAGCCTGCGGATCGGCCAACCGGTCGGCGTTTCCTTCGAGGTTAGTGAAGCGGCACACGTAGCCGTTTTCCGAGTTGACGGCAGCGGTCGTCTGATGGTTTTGTGGCCGGAACGCAATGGGCTGCAAACAGCAGTCCGCGCAGGCCGTGAATATCGAGTGCGCGGTCCGCGGTCGAATTATGCGGCGTTCGCGGCGGACTATGAGATCGGCCAAGGGATGGTCATTGCGATCGCGTCGTCTGACCCCATCGACCTCAGCACTTTTCGCCGCTATCGGAATGACCAAGCGTATTACAGATACGCAAGCGTGCAGCGCCCATACATCGGTGGCGTCAAGAGCGTCGTAGATCGCGTCACGCAGGAGATCCTCTACGCCATTAACTCGCCGTACGACTACGATATCGCGTTCTACTCCGTCACCGGTCACAGCTTCTACGCATCTGCTTATTGCGACAACCACTTTACCTACTTCGGCGGAGTGCGCTATCCACGCGCGTATGGCGACTGGGGAAGTGCGTACGGGTATAGCGGGTTTGACGATTGCTATCGCAGCTCGCTGTACCACGGCTACCTAGCCTATTGCAGCGCGTGGTACGCCTTCTCTGGCTTCAGCGACTCGAACTGGTGCCGCTTCGGGAATCCGTTCTGGCCATCAACGCCCGGTCCGATCGCTGGTGGACCGCAACCGCAGCCCAGACCAAACACCGACATGATCGATACGATCATGTCTCGGCCGGTCGACAAGTATCCGATAATCGATCGAAATACGGAGCAACCATCTACCGGAACAACGCGTGTCATAACGATGGAGCCTGTACGTCACGCGCCTAACGGGACGCGCTGGCTCCCGGAGGATGACAGCCACGCGATTTCAATCCCGTCGCGTTTCCGGCGCGAGCCCGGCGACCCCGGGCGTCAGGGTGGCCGCATCAACACCCGCGAGGAAGGCTTTACCCGGTCTCCGGGTACTGGCATCCGCGTGAGCGATCCGAGCGCAGGCAATAGGCCCACCCCCCCCGAGCGGTCACCGGGCAACGCCGTCATGCCACCTGTGCGGGAGGTGCCCCATCCAACGACGTGGCGCGATGGCGATCGTGACGGCAGCAACCACGCTGCTCCGCAGCGGTGGCTACGGCCCAGCACGTCAGAGCCGCGTTCGGCGCGACCGAGCAGTGGTAGCGACCGGATCGATCGCGGTTCCACGCCGGCTGGAACGAGCTCTCCAAGCACCGGCGGCGCCACAGTGACGCCGCGTACCGATGCGAGTGTCACAAAAACCGAGACAAAGGCGCCAGACGCGAAATCGACAGGCGAGCGCAAGCCTCAGTAGGAGCATTGGTTATGTCCATGAAACCGCCGGCCAAGCGCCGGCGGTTTCGTTTTGTGCCCGTAAGAGCTAAGACCTAAGAGCCTAAGCGCTAGTTAGTTTTCGCGCCGCAATGGACCTCAAGCACATCCGCAACTTTTGCATCGTCGCTCACATCGACCACGGCAAATCCACGCTTGCGGACAGACTCATAGAAGCGACGCGCACGCTCGAGAAACGCGCGATGAAGGAGCAGGTGCTCGATACGCTGGATCTCGAGCGCGAGCGTGGCATAACGATCAAGCTGAATGCCGTGCGCATGACGTACGTCGCCGAGAGCGGTGAGTCGTACGAGTTCAACCTGATCGACACGCCGGGACACGTCGATTTCACGTACGAAGTGTCTCGATCGCTTGCAGCGTGCGAAGGGGCGATCCTCGTCGTCGATGCCTCACAGGGAATTCAGGCGCAGACGCTGTCGAATCTTTTCCTCGCGCTGGACGCCGGCCTCGAGATTATTCCGGTACTGAACAAGATCGATCTTCCCGGCGCTGAGCCGGATCGCCGGCGACAAGAACTGCATGAGTTGATCGGGGCGGACCCGAGCGAGATTCTCGCAGTGAGCGCGAAGGAAGGGATCGGCATTGAAGCCGTGCTCGAGGCGATCGTGCGCCGAGTACCGCCGCCTGTTGGTGATCCCGATGCGCCGTTGCGTGCGCTCATCTTCGATTCGTACTACGACAAATACCGCGGCGCGATTCCCAGCGTGCGCGTTGTGGACGGCGAGATCAACCCCGGCATGGAGATCACGTTCGGTTCCAACGAATCGAAGTATGAAGTCGCCGAGGTCGGATACCTGCAGCTGCGGCAGGTGAAAGCCGAGTCGTTAGGCGCCGGTGAGGTCGGATATGTCGTGGCGAACGTGCGCTCGGTGCAGGAGACGCGTGCCGGCGATACGATCTTTGATGCGCGACGACGCGCCACGCAGCCATTGCCCGGCTACAAAGACGTTCACTCTATGGTCTTCGCCGGGATCTACCCGACAGATACGCAGCAATACGAGCAGCTGCGCGATGCGCTCGCGAAACTGCAGCTGAACGATGCGTCACTGAAATACGAGCCGGAGACTTCCACCGCGTTGGGCTTCGGTTTTCGCTGCGGCTTTTTAGGACTCTTGCACATGGAGATCGTGCAGGAGCGATTGGAGCGCGAATTCAATCTCGATCTGGTGACGACGGTGCCGAACGTGGAGTATCACGTCACGCTGACCGATGGCACAAAGGAGCTGGTGGAAAACCCCGCCAAGCTCCCTGCCCCCGGTGTGATCGATCGCATCGAGGAACCGTACGTGAAGGCACGCATCATGGCGCCAGCGGAGTATATCGGCGTGGTGATGACGTTAGGCACGGAGCGGCGAGGCGTGTACGGCGGAATGAAGTACGTCGACCCGACGCGCGTGGAGTTCGACTGGGAGTTCCCGCTGGCGGAGATCATCATTGACTTCTATGACCGGTTGAAGACGATCAGCCGGGGATATGCCGGCCTGGACTACGAGCTTGCCGATTACCGTCCGAGCGATCTCGTGAGGTTGGATATGTTGATCAATGGCGATCCTGTCGATGCGTTCTCCGTGATCATCCACACGGACAAGGCGTACGATTGGGGGCGCAAGATCGCCGACAAGCTGAAGGAGCTGATTCCGCGGCAGCTTTTCGAAGTCGCGATTCAAGCGGTGATCGGGAACAAGGTGATCGCGCGATCGACAGTGAAGCCGTTGCGGAAGGATGTGTTGGCGAAATGTTACGGCGGCGACATCACCCGCAAGCGCAAACTTCTGGAAAAGCAGAAGGAAGGTAAGAAGCGCATGAAGCAGGTCGGCTCCGTCGAGATTCCTCAAGAAGCGTTCTTAGCGGTGTTGCAAGTGGACTAGCTCTTAGCTCTTAGCTTTCGGCTGCTCGATCGGTGCGAGACGGCGCATCATGCTCGTCAGCATCCGCCCGCACTCGTCTAGCAGCCCCTCGGCGAGGACCACCTCAGCGTCGGGTAGATATCCAAGCATCCGCGCATAGTCGAAGCACGAGCTCAGTTCATTCGCCGACCCACGAGCGATAGCCAAGAAGCGCGCAAATTGTCGCGCACGCTGTAGCCTTTTCACGCGGCCGCTGTTCCTAAGAGCTAAGAGCTAACGACTCAGACCTCACTATGACCTCGCTAGTCGTTCAGACGTCGTTCATAGGTGACGTTGTTCTAACGATCCCACTCCTATCAACACTTGCAGTTGCTGGCCCTGTCGACGTCGTCACGACGCAATCAGGAGCGGCCGTTCTCGCGGGCAATCCGCACGTTAGGCGCCTCGTTGTCTACGACAAACGCAGCAAGCGCGGTCCCTCTAGCTTGCTTCAACTCGCCAGTTCAATCCGAGCCAAGAGCCGCGACGACACTGCCTACCTGGCGCAAGCCTCCATACGAAGCGCTTTGCTCGCCCGCGCCGCAGGCTACAAGCAACGCATCGGCTTCGATACCTCACCGGCGCGGCTGCTGTACACTCGCCGCGTGCGATTCCGGCGCGACCAGCACCACGCCGAACGCCTCCTGCGGCTGGGGCTCGGTGACGACGCTGACATCGCGCCGACGGCGCTGCGACCGAGCGTCTATCCCAGCCACGAGGATCGCCGGGCCGTCGACAACATCCTGCGGCAGGTGCCTAACGAGGGCCGCGGTCTCCTCGCCCTCGCCCCCGGCAGTGTCTGGGCCACCAAGCGCTGGCCGTATTACGCCGAATTGGCCGCCGCGCTACGTCCGACAGTGCGTGCGATTGTCATTGGAAGTGCGGAGGATGCGACGCTGGCCAGCGACATCGTGCGCGCCACCGGCGGCGATGCGATCGACGTCACGGGTCGCCTAACGCTGCTCGGCTCTGCCGAGTTGATCCGCCGCTGCCGCGCGCTCGTCACGAACGATTCGGCGCCGCTCCACCTGGCTTCGGCGATGAACACGCCCACTGTCGCCGTCTTCGGTCCGACAGTTCCCGCCTTCGGTTTTGGACCGCTGGCGGACGCTGCGGCCGTTAGCGAGCATCCGGCGCTCGAGTGCCGGCCGTGCCATCCGCACGGCCCCAAAGTCTGCCCACTCGGCCATTGGCGCTGCATGCGCGATCTTGCCGTCGCCGACGTCCGTGCGCGCGTCGAAGCGCTCATATGACATTTCTCGCGCTGGCGCTCGGTCTCGCCGTTGGATTCGTCCTCGGCTTGTTAGGCGGCGGCGGATCGATCCTCGCCGTCCCGATTTTCCTCTACGTTCTCGGCGTCGCTGCAAAACCCGCGATCGCGATGAGTCTCGCCGTCGTGGGATTGAGCGCGCTCGTCGGATTCCTCATGCATTGGCGGCAGGGTACCGTCGCTCTAAGGGTCGCGCTCCCATTCGGGCTCTGCGCGATGCTTGGTGCATTCGTTACCGCGCGACTTGCCCGCTTCGTACCCGCACAGATTCAGCTCGGCAGCTTTGCGCTGTTCGCGTTTACGGCCGCATTCGTCATGCTGCGCGACGCTGCCAAGGCAACTGCGACCGCGGACGACGCACTGCCAGTCGCGGGTAACCTTGCGCGCTTCCGCGCGAAGTTGATCCCTCACGCGCTCGGCGTTGGCGCGCTGACGGCGCTCATCGGTGCCGGCGGAGGCTTTGCTATTGTCCCGGCACTCGTTTTCATCGCTGGCGTCCCCATCAAACCTGCCGTCGGGAGCTCGCTGCTCATCATTTCGCTGAACGCGATCAGCGGCTTTGTTGGCTACATCGGACAGGTCCCCATCGACTGGTCCCTCATCGGCGCATTCAGCTTGACGGCCGCGGTTGGTGCCATCGTAGGTACTAAGTTCATCCGCCGCGTGCCGCAGCGCCGAATCAGGCAAGCGTTCGCTATTCTCATACTCGTGATCGGGACATATTTGGTCGCCCAACACCTGTTCACCATCGCGCGCAGCACTCCAGTTGCCGCAAACACTCAGCCATGACGACGCGCAAACGCTCCCGGTATATCATCGGTGTCGACGTCGGTGGGACGAACATCGCCGTAGCCGCGCTCGACGAGGCTGGAGAGCGCACGCACGCTCTGCGGAGTGAAGCGACGCGCTCGGATCAGGGCTCGGACGCCGTCGTCGATCGCATGGTTCGTATGATCGACACGGTGATCGCAGAGACGATTGCGGAAACAGGCGCTAAACGATCCGCCTTCATCGGCGTCGGTGTGGGGGCGCCCGGGCCACTCGACCGCGAGCGTGGCGTGGTGTTGGTGGCACCGAACCTCGGATGGCACAACCTCGCGCTGCGCGACATCATCGCGGAACGCGTGGGACTCAAATGCACACTCGACAACGACGCCAACTGCGCGACGTTAGGCGAGTGGTGGCTAGGCGCTGCGCGCGGAGGCCGCAATGTCGTCGGCATGACGATCGGCACCGGGATCGGCGGCGGATTGATTCTCGATGGCCGTCTGTATCATGGATCGTCGGATGTAGCCGGCGAGATCGGACACATGACGATCGACTCGACAGGGCGTTGGTGCAAATGCGGCAACTATGGCTGTCTGGAGCAATACGCGTCGGGAACCGCCATCGCGGCTCGCGCGCGCGAGGCGCTCTCGGCCGACAGCGATTCGCTCATGCAGCGCATGGTAGACGGTGATCTGGAGCGCCTAACGGCGGCCGGTGTGTACGAAGCCGCTAAACAAGGCGACGCCCTGGCGCTCGAAGTCGTGCACGATACGGCTCGATTCCTTGGTGCCGGTGTCGCGAACATACTCAATATCTTCAATCCGGACATGGTCGTTATCGCCGGCGGCGTCACGCAGGCTGGTGAAGCGCTTTTCGAGCCACTCGAGCGCGAAGTGCGGCGGCGCGCCTTCAAGCCGGCTGTCGATGCCGTCCGAATTGTACCTGGCGCGCTCCCAGGAACCGCCGGCGTCGTTGGCGCCGTCGCGACGTTCAAGCAGCAGGCGTTAGGCGCGGTGTGAGTCGTGCGCGGCGCCGCGTTGGTGTAATCGGCAGCTTCGTTTGGGATCGCATCTACGGTCGCGACCAGCGCAGCGGACCCGTTGAGGAGTGGGGTGGCATCACGTACGCGCTGGGCGGTATGGACGCAGCACTGTGCCACGATTGGGAGATCGTCCCTATCATCAAGGTTGGCAAGGACTTAGAGCTCCAGGCTTTGGAGTATCTCAGAGCGTTGCGACACATTGCCCGCGACGCTCGCCCTGTAGCGGTGGAGCAGCCGAACAACCGCGTCACGCTGCGATACTACGAGGTCGAACGCCGCAGCGAGGTGTTGAGCGGCGGCGTGCCCCCGTGGACATGGCTTGGCCTGCGTCCGCTGCTCGACAATCTCGATGCGCTGTACATCAATCTCATCAGCGGATTCGAGCTCGACCTGGAGACCGCGCAGCTCGTCAGGCAACACTTTCGCGGTCCCATCTATTGCGATCTGCATTCGCTGTTGCTCGCCGTTCAACCGGACGGCTTGCGAACGCCGAGGCCGCTGCCTAACGCGGACGCGTGGATGCGCTGCTTCGATTTCGTGCAATGCAACGAAGCCGAAATGGCGTTGATGGCGGACGACGCGCTGGCGCTCGCAGCAATTGCAATGAACGTCGGTGTGCGATCGCTCGTCGTGACGCTCAGCGCGCGCGGCGCCGTGTATTTTGTGGCGCCGGGATTCGAGCGCATCGCTGACATACGACGTGCGACGCGAATCGACGCGTCACTCGGCACGGTGCGTACGGCGTTGTTATCAGCAGCAGACGCTCATGTCAAGGAGGGAGATCCAACCGGATGCGGCGACGTTTTTGGCGCAACATATTTTTCACGGCTTTTGTGTGGCGATAAGTTTGCGGACGCTTTACAATTGGCGCTGCACGCGGCCGCACGAAATTACGCTCACCGCGGCGCAACGCATCTCGCATTCTATCTTCGCGGAGAACTCGGTCCGTCGTGAGCACGGTCATTACCGTTCCACCTTCTCTCGACGATCAGAGCTTCGAGCAAGTCCTCGAGCAGTACGCGCTTGTTGTAGATCATGAAAAACTGCTGATCGATGCCAGGCACACACGCTGGGCGTCTCCCTATGGACTCACGGCGCTGCTCGCACTTGGCGCTGCGCGCCCCGACGCGCCTGCAGGCTTCGCAGGCCCCGAAACCGAAGACACGTCAAGCTATTGGCAGCGCGCGGGCTTTTATCGTTATGCCGAAGAGCTGTTCGAGCTACACGGCACGGTTCCGAAAACACGACAGGGCTCCAGCGATTCGAATGTGCTCCTCGAGATCACGCCGGTGGAAAAGAGCGATGACGTGCATGCCGTCGTCGAGCGGATTCAAGCAAAGTCGCAGAGCATTCTCGTGCACGAGCTCAACCTCGACCCGCAGGCAACGATGCGCTTCGCGATGACGCTCAGTGAAGTCTGCCAGAACATCGTGGAACACGCGGGAGCGCGCGGCTGGGTCGCCGTGCAAACGTATCGCTGGCGCCAGCGACTGCTTGGGCGCCGCGTTGTCGTGATCGCTGTGTGCGACGCTGGCATTGGATTTCGCAAATCACTCGAGACCGCACAGGGTCGTCGATTGAGTGATCGGTGGGACGACGCGATGGCGCTGGAAGATGCCGTAATCCGTGGCGTCAGCCGTTTCCGTGATCCCGGTCGCGGACAGGGACTCGCGGGTGTGCGTCGTTATGTTGGGAAGTGGGATGGTAAGCTTTCAGTTCGTAGCGGCACGGCGCGCATCGCGCTCGTGCCGAGTTGGGATGACGATGTGCCACTGACGGAGAGCCTGCCGCATTTTCCGGGCGCGCAGGTGCAGATTACAATTCCGGAGCGGGCGGAGGCGCGATGATTCAACACATGGAAGTCGGCGCCGTCGTACTCCGCACTTTGTGCGGCCTCTACTCGAATCTGGTTACTCGGCCGACGGGTCAGGCGGTGCGTGGCGCGATTGAAGCGCGTCTCGCCGACCGCTCTGCGCCGAGCCTAACGATTCTCGATTTCTCGGAAGTGCGGCTGCTCGACTTTTCCTGTGCTGATGAGGTAGTGGGAAAGTTGCTCCTGCACTACGGCCGCGATCACGCCGAGGCGTATTTCGTCGTGCGTGGCGCCGACGATCATCACCTCGAGGCCATCGAGCAGGTGCTCAGCCGCTACGGTCTCGCGCTTGTCGTACAAGAATCCAATGGCAGTGCGCGTATTGTCGGGGCTGTCGATGATGACTCACGGCAAACCTGGCATTTGGTGCAGCACCGCGGCCGCGCCGCAGCAGACGAGCTCCTCCTGGAGAGGGGTGGGACGCGCGAACGACTCGTCGCCCAACTGGACGATCTCACGTCACGACGGCTGCTCGTCCGCTCCGACGATGACTACATCGCGCTGAACATGCTGATGTGATGGCGCGTTATAACCCGCCGCTCCAGGTCGTGCAGTTCATCGGGACGCGCAAAGGGGACGCCGATCGCGGGCCGCAAGTTCAGATAAACAGTGACGAAGCAGCACTGCGCCTGGTCCAGAGTGGAGAGCTGGTGTGGGTGAACGGTCCGCGTCGCAATGAAATAGCGCAGCTTGTCATCAATGACGCCATTCCACGTGGTGAGGTCGTCGCCCGCGACATCGTCGGCTTGAGTATTACAGACATCGTGCGCATCTCAAAGACAGATATGGACCGTCCGCGCCGCAGCAACTTAGCCTAACGACAAATGAAGCGACATTCCGGGCCGACCAAACTGGCAACTCTGGCAGTCCACGGCGGCTCCGAGGGGCCCCTTGTCGGCGCTCCCGTCGTTCAGCCGCTCGTACAAACAGTCAACTTCATCCAGGAATTCGGGACCGACGAGGGCCTGCGCTACCCGCGCTATGGCAACTCGCCTAACGCGGAAATCGTGCAGAAGCGCGTCGCCCTGCTGGAAGGCGCCGATGCCGGCCTTCTGCTGTCGAGCGGAATGGGGGCCACAGCGTGCGCCCTGCTGGCGTTGCTCCGCCCCGGCGATCACCTGCTGGCCAGCGCCTGGCTCTACGGCGGCACCCGACGCCTGCTCACACAGGAATTCGCCATGATGGGCATCGACGTGACGCTCGTCGATCCGCTCGAGTCGCGAGGGTGGCGCAAGCGCCTGCGCAAGCAGACCCGCGCGATTTTTGTCGAGACGCCGGTCAACCCCACATGCCGCGTTCTCGATCTGGCACCACTTTCGTTCCTAACGAAGGAAGCGGGACTCGCGCTCGTCGTAGACTCGACGTTCGCGAGCCCGGTGAACCTGCGCCCCCTTGAACACGGCGCGGATGTCGTCATTCACTCGGCGACGAAGTTTCTCAACGGCCACAACGATGTGTTAGGCGGCTGCGTGCTGGGAACCGCGTCGTACATCGAGGAGGTGACCGAGAAGATGATCGTTTGGGGACAAGCTCCCGACCCCTTCGCCTGTTGGTTACTCGAACGTGGACTCAAAACGCTCGACGTTCGCGTCCGGCGTGCCAACGAGAACGCGAAAAAGGTCGTCGAGTGGTGCTCCTCACGACCGGAGATCACCCGCGTCCATTACCCCGGGCTCGAATCCCACCCGGATCACTCAATCGCAAAGAAGATGATGGATGGCTACGGTGCCATGATGGCGATCGAGCTCAAGGACGCCGGCAAAGGCGCCGACCGATTCGTCAGGCGCCTCAAGCTCGTTAAGCACGCGCCGAGCTTGGGCGGCGTCGATACCCTCGTTTGCGAGCCGCGTTTCACCTCCCACGCTCACCTCAAGGCCTCGGAGCGGTCGGCGATTGGAATCACGGATGGGTTTCTGCGGTTTTCGATTGGGATAGAGGATCCGGCGGACATCATTAGCGATATCGAGCAGGCGCTCTGAGGTAAGGGGTCGGATCTTGAAATATTGGCTCTAAACGTTGCGGGCGTTATCGAAATTCACGCCGCGTGAATTCGATGACGCCCCGCAACGTTTAGAGCCAATATTTCAAGATCCGACCCCGAGAGCACGAATCGTCCGCGAACTTCGGTCGTCATTACGTTGTACCAATTCGTCACGGGGCAAAGGGACTTTCCTTAAGACCTGAGACCTTCGACCTTCGACCTGCTGTTGATGTGATCCGCTTTTCTAACGTTTTCAAAGAATACCCGCGCATCGGTTTGGCGTTGAACAACGTCTCGTTCAACATCAACAAGGGCGAGTTTGTTTTTCTTACTGGGCCGAGCGGCGCAGGCAAAAGCACGATCCTGAAGCTCATCTATATGGAAGAGCCACCCACGCGCGGAGAGGTGTGGGTGCATGGGACGCGCGCGACGACTGTCAAACGCAAGGAAGTCGCGAAGCTTCGCCGCAAGCTCGGCATCGTCTTCCAAGATTTTGGTCTGTTAGAGGACCGAACTGCTGAGGAGAACATCGCGTTCGCCCTCGAAGTCGTCGGTGCGCCAGCGTCAGCAATCCGAAGCAAGGTGAGTCGCTCACTCGCACAAGTCGGTCTATCCAGTAAGGCTACGAGCTACCCGAAAGAATTGAGCGGCGGTGAGCAGCAGCGCGTCGCTGTGGCGCGTGCAATGGTCAATGACCCTTTCGTGCTGATCGCAGACGAGCCAACCGGTAACCTCGATGAACGCGCGACGCGAGGTGTGTATCAGCTGCTGCGCGACATCAATGCTGCCGGGACGGCTGTCGTTATGGCGACACACGACATGGATTTGGTGCGCTCGGGCGACTATCGCGTGCTCGAGGTGAATAAGGGACAGCTCGCTTACGACTCGGCCGAGGAGCGGCGACTCGCGTTGGAGGACGCCCCATGAAGCTGGCGATGCGTGAAGCGATGATCGGCTTTCGGCGCGCACCGCTGCTGAGCGCGCTCAGCATAACGACGATCGGCTTTTCGCTCTTCGCCTTCGGACTCTTCTCGTTGGTCGCGCACAACATCCGTCAGACGCTGCGCGACGTCGAATCACGCGTGGAGATTCGCGCGTTCATCGATGAAGGAGCCAATGTCGAGCCAGTTGCGGATGCGATGGGCGTGATCGGCAACTATCCGGAAGTGCTCCGCGTCGAATACGTCTCTCCGGAGCAGGCACTCGAACGTGCGCGCCGTGAGATGGGCGAATTCCAGGACGTCTTCGAAGGGAATTTCCTTCCTGGTTCGCTCGACATCAGACTACGTGAAGGACATCGCAATCCAGCGACCGTGCGGCGCATCGCAGATACACTACGCACATTCGAGTTCATCGACGATGTGCGTTATGGCGAAGAGTGGGTCGATAAGCTCTATCGCATCCGCAACATTGCCGCAGCGGCAGGCGCCGTGCTCGGTCTCGCCTTCGCTGGTGTGGCGGTGATCATCATAGGCGCGACAATACGCATGGCAGTCCTCGCGCGCAGCCGAGAGATCTCCATCATGCGACTCGTTGGCGCCACGGATGGCTTTATCCGGCGCCCATTTCTCATCGAGGGGTTCTTCAAGGGGATACTTGGAGGACTGCTGGCTCTCATCGGCACCTGGCTCGCGAGCAGTCTTATCAGTCGTGCTTTCATCCAGACAGAATTCTTTCCAATCACGCTGGCAGTGTTAGGCGTTGCTGGCGGCGCCTTTATCGGTGTCCTCGGCAGCGCGATCTCCGTCGGCCGGCATCTGCGGAAGATCTAGTGCCGATGCGGCGTGTAGTATCGACGCTGGTCACAGCAGGTTTACTCTTCCTCGGGACGACTTCGTCTGCGGCCGCGCAGGCGCAGACGACTGAGCAGCGACTCCGGGCGAATCGCGACGAGCTGGAAAAGATCCGGCGGGAGCGTGACGACCTACAGCGGCGCCTGAATGAATTGCAGGGGGAGGCGCGCGACATCACCGCTGAAGTTTCGAACCTGCGGCGTCAGGCAGACGCCACCGCCCGTCTCGTCCGTTCACTCGATGCGCAGCTGACGACAATCACTGTTGAAGTCGACAGCACCAATGCTCGTCTGACACGTGCCGAGCAGGACGTGTCGCGCAAAAGAACAGCGTTGCAACAGCGTGTGATCGATATCTACAAGCGCGGTCCGCTCTATACCGTTGAAGCGCTGCTTTCCGCGCGGTCCTTTGGTGAGTTGGTCGGACGCTACAAGTACCTGCACGAGCTGGCGCTGTGGGATCGCTCGCTCGTGAACCGCGTGGAGACACTGTATCGGCAGGTCGCGCAGCAGCGGCAGCTTCTCGTTAGGTTGCGAGACGAATTCGAACGCAACCGCGAGGAGAAAGCACGGGAGGAGAACCGGCTGCGGCAGCTGGAGCGTTTTCAGTCGCGCACGCTGGTGAACGTCCAGCGCACGCAGCAGGACGTGCAGCGGCGGCTCGCAAATGTTGCGCGCGACGAACAGCGGCTATCTAACCTGATCGCGTCGCTCGAGGAAGCACGCCGCAAAGCCGCAGCAGAGGACCCAAGCGACGCTGCTCCGTCAACGTCGACGATCAAAGCGTCCGACGCGGGGAAGCTCGACTGGCCGGTGAGCGGCGGGATTCTCTATCGCTTTGGGCGCCTAGTGAGCCCGGACAACACCGCGGTACGCTGGAATGGCATCGGGATCGAAGCAGCGTCAGGAGCACCGGTGCGCGCGATCGCAGCGGGCCAGGTTATGCTGTCGGAAACGTTAGGCACCTACGGCCTCACGATCATCATCCAGCACGGCGGTGGCGACTACTCGGTCTACGGCTCGCTGAGCATCTCCAACGTGCGCAAAGGGATGGAGGTGATAAAGGGCCAGGTGATCGGTGCCGTGGGACGAGCTGATCCAGACATGGAGCCACACCTGCACTTCGAGTTCCGCCCGAAAGGGCGCGCTGTCGATCCGCTCAACTGGTTGAAGGGACAGTAGGATGTTGTTAGGCGCACACCTCTCCACTGCCGGAGGGGTCCGGAGCGCGCTCCCGCGGGCCGAGGCTGTCGGCGCGACGGCAATGCAGATCTTCACGAAGCATTGCAGCCAGTGGAAGGAACCGCTCATCGACGCCGACACTGGCGCCGACTTTCAGAAGTCAGCCCGCAAGTTGCCGTTAGGTTCGACCAACGCGCATGACAGCTACCTGATCAATCTCGCGTCACCGGAGCTCGTCCCCGGCCGCACACGTCTCCTGCTCGAAACAACAGCAGACACTGGCACCGCACTCGGCGCCTCATTCGAAGAACTCGCTGAGCTGATTGAGCGGGTCGGCGCTCCACTCAATGACCGCATAGGCATCTGTGTCGATACCTGCCACGTCTTCGCTGCCGGGTACGATCTGGTGAGCGACTACGACGGAGTATTAGCGCGACTCGAGGACACGGTGGGCCTACACCGCTTGGGGCTCATCCACCTCAACGACTCGAAGATGCCGCTCGGTTCACGGCGAGACCGTCACGAGCTGATCGGTGAGGGGCGTTAGGCGCGACTGTCTTCCGTCGCATCATGACGGACGAGCGCCTGGTCGATATTCCCAAGGTGATCGAGACGCCAAAGCTGGATGACGCGGAGAAGACGGACCGGCGGATGTTGCGCAGGCTGCGGCGGTATGCTAGGGGATAGGGGATAGGGGGATCGGGGATAGCACGGACAGATCTTCCTATCCCCTATCCCCTATTCCCTATCCCCTTTTCCCGCCGCTAGTCGCGTCCGATATTGCGCCCATCGGTCATGACGTGGACCGCTCCACGCGGCCATGTCCTTTGACCTCCGACCTCTGACCTCAGACCTGTCTTTTTGACGCATGGCGACTCAGACCGAGCCTGCCCGTAGCAATCCCGAGCGCGAGCCGAATCCGCGGACCACGGCGACCTCGCCGGCACCGCCCAGTCTAGGCCCGCAGGGCCTGGCGCCGAAGGGCCCGGTTCACTGGAATCTTGTCACTCCTCTGCTCATGCAGCACGCGATCCGCCGCGGTGAAGGAGAGCTGGCGGACATGGGTGCGTTCGTCGCCGTCACTGCACCGCACACCGGACGATCGCCTAACGACAAGTTTGTGGTCCGCGAAGCGGCCTGCGAAGGTGACGTCGACTGGGGGAAGGTCAATCAGCCGCTGGCCGAGGACACGTTCGAGCTGTTGCTCGGCGATACGCGCAAATACCTGGACGGCGTCAGCGACCTCTTTGTGCAGGATCTGTATTGCGGCGCTGACAGTACGCAACGACTGAGCGTCCGCTATGTCACGCCTAACGCGTGGCACGCGAGCTTCGTGCGCAACATGTTCATTCGCCCCGATATCGGCTCGCTGGCGACCTTCGAGCCGAACTTCACGGTGCTGCACGCTCCCGAGTTTCAGGCGAGTCCCGAGCGGCATGGAACGCGCACCGGAACGTTTATCGTCTTGCACCTCGCGCGCCGCATGATCTTGATCGGTGGGACTCGTTATGCGGGAGAGCTCAAGAAGTCGATGTTTACCGTGATGAACTACTTGATGCCGAAAAACGGCGTGCTCTCGATGCACTGCTCCGCCAATATCGGCAAGGGTGGCGACACCGCGCTCTTTTTCGGCTTGTCCGGCACTGGGAAGACGACGCTCTCCGCCGATCCTGATCGCGCGCTCATCGGTGACGACGAGCATGGCTGGTCCGACGCTGGCGTCTTTAATTATGAAGGCGGATGCTACGCGAAGGTGATCAACCTCTCCGCCGAAGCGGAGCCTGACATCTTCGCGACCACGCAGATGTTCGGCACGATCCTGGAGAACGTCGTGCTCGAACCCGGGACGCGCAGAGTCCGTTTCGAGGATCAGTCGATCACGGAGAACACGCGCGCGTCGTACCCCATCCACTACATCCGCAACCACGTCAGCAGCGGCCGCGGCAGCCACCCCAAGAACATCGTATTCCTTTCGGCCGATGCGTTTGGCGTGCTTCCGCCCATCGCGCGCCTAACGCGCGATCAGGCGCTGTATTACTTCATGTCAGGGTACACGGCCAAGGTAGCCGGCACGGAACGTGGGGTGACCGAGCCGCAGGCGACGTTCTCGTCCTGTTTCGGCGCGGTGTTCCTGGTCTGGCATCCACGGCGTTATGCGGAAATGCTGGGCAAGCTGATCGACAAGCATGGCTCGCGCGTGTGGCTCGTGAATACCGGCTGGAGCGGCGGCGCGTACGGCGTCGGCAAGCGGATGAAGCTCGCGTTCACGCGCACGATGGTACGCGCGGCGCTCGCGGGGCAGCTCGACGCAACGACGACGCACACCGATCTCATTTTCGGCCTCGCCGTCCCCGATCGTATCCCCGGAATCCCGGACGAAATCCTGCGGCCGCGCGATACGTGGAGCGATGCTGCCGCATATGACGCACAGGCGCACAAGCTCGCCGATATGTTCCGCAAGAACTTCGAGAAGTTCGGCGAGGTCGATCCGGCAGTTCGCGACGCAGGCCCCCGAGGAGGCTTGGCCTAACGAGTTTACGTGGACATCGTCCGCGACCCGCTCTGGAATAACATCCGGCTCGACCCGCTCGCCCTGGCGCTCGTCGACACGGGCGCCATGCAGCGTCTGCGCTACGTGCGCCAGCTCGGACTGGCGCATCTCGTCTACCCCGGCGCCACACACACACGCTTCGAGCACGCGCTCGGCACGCATCACCTCGCGCGCCTAACGCTGCCGCTTCTGCAAGAGCGCGGCGACTTGCGCGGACTTGCACATGACGAGCCGCTCGTCGTTCAGGCTGCCGCGCTGCTGCACGACATCGGTCACTATCCGTTCGCGCACGCGCTCGAGGAGATCGGCGCCCCGCACCACGAAGATGTCGGCGAAACGCTGATTACGACGGGGGAGGTGGCGCGGCTGCTCGCTGAACGCATCGCGCCGGATGCTCCGGCGCGCGTCGCGGCGCTCATACGCGGGCGCAGCACGAGTCCGCTGCAGGGGCTCATCTCGGGGTCGCTCGACCTCGACAAGATCGAGTATCTCAAGCGCGACGCCCACATGTGCGGTGTGCCATATGGGCAGATCGACGTCGACAGGCTCCTCAACTCACTGGCCCTTGTCAAAACGTCTCCCGAGCGCACGAGCATTGGGATCACGGAGAAAGGGCTCTCTGCTCTCGAGTCGCTCCTGTTCGCGAAGTATCAGATGTACCGCAACGTGTATTGGCATCACGCGGTGCGCAGTGCCACGGCGATGTACAAGCGCGCGGTCGGCGCCGCGTTAGGCAGCGGCGCGCTCGATGGCCGGCGCCTCCCGACGCTGACCGACGACCAGCTCCTCCTCCACTTGGCGGACGTATCCCCGACACAACTCGTGTCGCGTTTACGTGCGCGGCAGCTCTACAAGCGCGCCTTTGAGTGTCCCGCTGCGGAGCTTCCTGACGACGCTGGCGAGTGGATTGCGAGCGACCGTGAGCGAACAGCCGCCGCGGAGCGCGCGCTGGCCGCGGAGTTCGGCCTGCGTGCCGACGAGCTATTGCTGGACTACCCGGAAAAGACGCAGATGCTCGATCTTGATCTGCCGGTGCAGCTGCGATCCGGCGCCGTTTCTCGCCTAACTACCGAAGGGCTCCCTGGTGTCATCCACCTCCCTGAGCTGTCAGCCCAGTTGTATCGCTCCGCCAGGTGGCTGCGGATCTTCACCGCGCGGCCAATCGCGATCACGAAAGAGCGTGTGTTGACCCTTCTCGCCGACTAAGGGCGCGTGGAGTACCGGGGGCGCGGCTTACTTCGGCTGGCGCTCCCAGCGATACACCATACTTTGTGCGACCACTGATCGCGCGCTGCTATGTCACGCGATGGCGGCCTGCGCGATATGCGATATGGGTCGGAGGGCCTGCGTATGACTCGAGCGCTGTCTCAGCGAATCGGCATCTTGGCTGGCTTGGTACTCGCCGCCGCTTGTGGTGGCGGTGGTGGCGACGGCGGGACGGGTCCGCCGCCTGGCCCACCTGTGCCGTCGCGAATCACGCTCTCGCAGACTGGCGCCCTGGCGCTGGTATCCGGCAACACCACTACGGTGACTGCGACCGTATTCGCTGCCAACGGCCAACAACTCAGCGTTCCCGTCACCTGGGCAAGTTCCGACGCGAACGTCGCGCGAGTCCAAGACGGACTGATTACGGCGTCGCGCGTCGGGTCGGCGACGATTACGGCATCCGCGGGAAGCGTTACTTCCAGCGGACTGACCATCACGGTAACCCCCGGCCCACCGGCTCAACTCGGGATCCGCACACAGCCCGCTGGCGCGGCAGTCGCGATCCCCTTCGCGACGCAGCCAGTCGTCGAGATTCGCGATGCCGCAGGAAATGTGGTAACGACTGCCACGCCAAATGTGACGGCGTTGATCGCTTCAGGCGGCGGCGCGCTCTCGGGCGCAACAACAGTTACCGCCACCGCTGGCGTCGCGTCGTTTTCCAACTTGGCGCTCAGCGGCATCGTCGGCAATCGAACACTGAGCTTCGCGACGGAAGGCCTAACGCCTGTCACGAGTCAGACTTTAGCGCTTTCTCCTGGTAATCCCGCGCAGGCGCGAGTAACCACGCAGCCGGTTGGAGGCGCTGTTGGCACGGCCCTGCTCACACAGCCGGTTGTCGAGCTGCGCGACGTCAGCGGGAATGTTGCGACGGGGTCGAGCGCCGCCGTGACCGCCGCGATCTCATTTGGTGGCGGCGCAGTGTCTGGAACAACAACGGTGAATGCGTCGGCTGGTGTCGCGACGTTCAACAACCTCGTGGTCACCGGCGCGGTGGGTGATCGAGAGCTGAGCTTCTCGGCGCTCGGTGTTCCCCCCGTGTCATCAACGCGATTTTTCGTGGCGCTCGTGGTCTATGGGTCGCCAGCGCAAAAGATCCAGATAATAGATGTGGGTGCGGCGGTTACGCCGTTGACCTCAGCTGCCACACCCCCCGCGTTCTCCTCGCGCGCGCCGTCGCGCGCCACCGTGGACAATGCCGGGCGAATTACAGCCCGCGCCGACGGTCAGGCGTGGGTCGTTTCGTCCCTGCCTGGCGGCGGCGACTCGGTGCTCACAATCGTGCCGCGCACAGCCAGCGGTCCCGTGCTGCGAACCAACCTAACGAGTTTTTCTGCGCGCTCGAGTGACAGCACAACCGTGGATCTTGTGCTCGACCCGCGCACGACGCCCGTTGGCGCTGCCAACCTCTTTGCCAGCATCAAATCGCTGGACTTCGCGATCGGCTATCGGCTCGTCATCGTGCAGCCGAGCGGCGTGCAGGTAGCGGCGCATGAGCCTAACGCTGGTGTCTTCAGATTCAGCATCGCGTCCTCAGGCCCAATCAGCTCTCCGATCACCTTCGGCCGACTCGTGTTCGCCGGCGGGCCGCCGGGGACTTCCTTGTCAATCAACCTGATAGCGATCGACGCGTATGCGCCGAATGGCGCGGACGTCTACGGGGTCGTGACTTCTACGGTTTATCCGGTGGTTTTCCGATGAGATCGAACAATCGCTGGCACTCCGCGCTCGCGCTTGTCGTGACGACAGTCCTCACGGCGTGCTCCGACGTCGCACCGGACGACCGACCGAACGCCGCCACCGCGCGTCGCGGCGTCGACGCGGAGCTTATTGTCTCCGATATCGCGCCGACGGCTGGAGCCGACGTCGTGCTGCTCGTACGCGTGCGCCTCGGTAGCGACGTGCAACCGATCGCGAGTTTCACTGCACGCGTTGCGTACGATACGACACGACTACGCCTGCTCGGCGAACAGCAACTCGAAGATGCTGCGACGCGGATGATTAACCCCGCGGCTGGCGACGCCCGCGTCGCCGGCTTTACTACAGACGGCTTCGCTGATGGACAGCTCTTCGCGCTGCAGTTCACAGCTCTGCAGCCCGATGGCCTCACAACCGTTCAACTCGCATTCGACGAGCTGCACAGCGTTGACGGTCGCGACCTTCAGAATGTCGTTCGCGTGCTGCCGACCCTCGTTCCGAGGTCCCTCAGGTGACGTCCAATTACGCCCGCACTCTTGCGTTAGGCGCGCTGTTGCTTGGCGCGGGTTGTAGCCGCGCCGCGAAGACCGGCGACGAAGAAGCCGCTGCTCCGAAAGACAGTACGCCCCAAACGGTCGCTGCCGAGTCGGTACAAGCACCAGTGCCAAAGGCACCCGCGGCACCGCACATAGACGCCTTAGCCCCCGACTCAGCACGCGTCGCGCGCTACAGCGTCGTCGAGGTTGTAATCCGTGGCTCAGGCTTCGCGCCAGGGACGCCTGGACGTAACACCGTTGAGCTTGGACCAATCAAGCTGAATCAGGTCCCGGCAAACCAAGCCGGCACTGAGATCCGCTTTGTCATTCCAGACCGCTACACGACCAACGACGAAGCTCCCCCGCGCCCTCTCGGGCCAGGGACGTACACCGTGACTGTTCACACCGGCGTCGGCGCGAGCAACGCTGTTTCAATCAGAATCCTGCCATGAGTTCCTTCTCTCTAATTGTTCGCGGAGCGGTAGGTTCGGCCGCCCTCTTGCTCGGCGCGGTGAGCGCCGCTGCTGCCCAAGGGCACGAGCGCGATGTCGAGGCGCGCGTCGAGATGCAGCGCATGTACAAGGCACAGCGCGCCGACGCGTCGGGGAAAATACCGCCTAACGCGAGAGCCGAAGCTTGGCGCGCCTTCATGGGCCTCGCGCCGGGGGGGGGAGCTTTTTCCGCCGCCGCCGACGCCGCCTGGCGTCCGATCGGTCCTCACGGCCTCTTCTCCGCACAGGAGAGTGTCAACAGTCCGTTCGGCGGCCAGATCAAGTCGGGGCGCATTACGTCGATCGCTGTCCACCCTAACGATGGTCGCACTATCTTTGTCGGTGCTGCCAGCGGCGGAGTGTGGAAGTCAACGAACGGTGGCCACAGCTGGAGCGCATTGAGCGATACGCACTGTTCCCTGGCCATCGGCGCGATCGCGATCGATCCCGTGAATCCGAACATCGTTTATGCAGGCACGGGAGAGATCAACAATCCGATCACCGAAGGGTGCGGCGTCCTGCGATCCACTGACGGCGGCGCAACCTGGACGTCCCCCACCAGCAATCAACTCGGCAATTACCATGGCGGTTTGGTTGTCGATCGTGCTACCGCAGGTAATACCAGCTCGACCATCGTGTTGGCGGCGAACGAATCCGGGCTATTCCAGTCGACAAATAGCGGCGCGACGTGGTCGCGAAAAATCGTCGGCGTGGCGTGGAGCGTCGTCGCGCATCCGACGAGACCCGGGACTTATTTCGCGTCGGTCAGTAATGGTCAGCGTTCGCCTGCGAGTACCATCTGGAAGTCGACCGACAGCGGCGCATCGTGGATCGCGATGCCGACTCCATTCGTCAATACGGCGCTGTTCGCGCGAATTGACATCGCAATCTCACGTACTTCGCCGGATTTCCTTTTCGCGCTCGCTGCGGACTACAACACGAGGCTATTCGCCGGCGTGTTCCGCTGGAACGAAGTGAATCAACAGTGGACGACGCTCCCCGCCACTGGCCTCGTTACGAATCCAAATTCTTATCCGTTCACGTTCGGCGAACAGGGCGAATACAACCTTGTCATCGCCGTCGATCCGCGAAACTCCAATCGCATATGGGTCGCTGGCGTCGGCGCATTCAGTTCGGAAGATGGTGGCGCGACGTTCCGCAGCACCGCGCGTACCGTTCACGTCGACTGGCACGCGATCTCGTTCGATCCTAACGATCCTGATCACATGTTCGCCGGGACGGACGGCGGCGTCTATTCGTCGTTCGACGCCGGACGTTCCTGGCACGCGCAGAACAACGGCTTGGCTATTGCTCAGTTCTATCAAGGGATCTCGGTGCATCCATCGGGGCTTTGGGTGTACGGCGGTCTTCAGGACAACAACGCTGTGTACTTCACTGGATCGCCCGTTTGGAACAACCTCTCGTTCCTGGGCGATGGCGGCTACACAGTTGTGAACCCCCAAGATCCCTCGACGGTCTATGTAACGCACGCGTTTCTCAACTTCATTAGTCGCATCAGCCGGTTTAAGGAAGAGGTGCGCACGACGGGCATTAGCGGTTTGGATCGTCGCGGGATACCACGTCCGCTCGTGATGGATCCGGCGAACCCCGCAACGCTGTATTTCGGTACGCAGCGCCTGTATCGCACGACCAACGAGGGTCAGCTGTGGGTACCGATCAGCAACGACCTAACGAGAGGCTCGGGATTCATCACGACGATCGCTCTCGCGCCATCGAATAGTCAGATCATCTACGTTGGAACGAGCGACGGTGTCATCTCGGTTTCACAGAATGGCGGCGTGACATTCAGCCCGTTCGTTTTTGCCGTCGCGCGCTGGTTTACCGAAATAGTTGTCGACCCGACCGATCCACTGCACGCGATTGCCGTCGCCTCTACCGCGGGTTCTCCGCACGCCACCGAGACACGTAACGGAGGTGTGAGCTTCAACACCACCATCGGTGCGACGCTCCCCGACATCCCTGTTCACTCGGCGCTCTTTGTGCCGGGGACGAGCACCTTTCTCGTGGGAACGGACTTCGGTGTTCTTCAGACGCAAAATGGCGGGGCGCAGTGGACGCAGGGGCCGCCCGGGCTTCCGGCGACGATCGTTTACGACCTCGCGTACGCTCCCAGCACAGGGACTGTGTTCGCGTCAACGCACGGGCGTGGAATCTTCGCGTATCGCTACGGTTCCACGCCGACCGTCTTACGCGGCGATGTGGACGGCGACGGCCGCGTGACAGCGCAAGACGCGCTGCTCGTGCAGCAGGCGCTCGTCGGGATAGAACTGCCACCTGGCCGCTCCGCGTACCCGCAAGGGGACGCCAACTGCGACGGCCGCCTGCAAGGGATCGATGTCTTGCTCGTGATGCGCGCTGTGGTGGGGCTGCCTAACGGGAGTGCCTGTGTGGGGACGATGTTTCAACTTGCTAGGGGATAGGGGATAGGGGATAGGCAAGGCAGTCTATCCCCTATCCCCTATCCCCTATCCCCTATCTCTCCCGTGTGCCTCCGCGAGCTTCCGTGCAATGCCACGATAGAACGCGGCGTCGTTAGGTTTGGCGTCGCTCTCGAGCGACATCGCGCAGCGCTCCAGCGCGAAGAGGATGTTGCCGAGGTAGAGTTGGGCGAGGGCCGCGACAGTATCCGGTGCTGCGCCTTCTGCTCCCGCCCCACCCGTCACGCCGCGTGCTCCTGCCCCGGTGAAACCTCGTTAGGCTCACGCTCTGTCAGCGCCGGACCCTCGACTGTCGGCGCTTCGCCGCCGTCCTCCAGCGCATCGACTTGCTGCACCTGAACGACGATCGCAGTAATGTTGTCCAGCCCGCCGCGGTAATTCGCCTCCGCGATGAGCGCGTCCACGACCCGTCGCGCGGTTGCGCGTGATAGCAGCAGTTGCTGCAGGCGACGGTCATCGACCATACCTGTTAGGCCGTCGCTCGCCAACAGGAACACGTCTCCGGTTTTTACTTCGCCCGCAAACGTGTCGGGCTCGATCGACTCGCCCGCTCCGACGCAACGCGTGATGACGTTGCTGTACGGATGGTAGCGCGCTTGCTCCGGCGTGAGCAGGCCAGCATCAACCTGCTCCTGAACGTACGAGTGGTCCTTTGTCAGCTGTTTGAGTCCGCCTTCGCGCAGCATGTACACGCGCGAATCGCCGACCTGGCCGATCAAGTAGCGTTTCCCGGCAAGCATGAGGACCGAGGCTGTCGTCCCCATCCCCTGCTTGTCCGACTCAGCAAGCGTGCGCTCGAAGATCGCACGGTTTGCTTCACGCAGCGCGCGCGAAACGCGGTCACGCACGCCATCGCCGTGGAGATCGCCAATCGTGGACAGTTCGCGCGACACGATCTGCACCGCCATCTCGCTGGCGACTTCCCCGGCGGCGTGCCCACCCATCCCGTCAGCCACGATAAACAGCCCGATCTGTGGCGTCGCGTGCGCGAAGAACGCGTCTTCGTTCCCAGACCGAATCATCCCGACGTCGGTCCGCGCCGCAACCGTCAAGTCCATTACCACAGTGCTCGCAAGATGACGGAAACTGTAAGCGCGAGGACGCCAAGCAACGCGACCCAAAGAATCGCGAGTGATCGCTTCGATTCGTCTGGCCCGTCGTCCTCGGTTTGCACCGGCGCCTCGGCACCAACAACCGGAACCGGCTCGCTGGGTGTCGGCGTCCTGCGATTCAGTGCGGCAACGACGCGCGTACCCCCCGACGGAGTTTTCATGAGCCGGGCGGGCTTGAAGACGAGCTTCGCGCCGCCAAAGCGCACGTCGGTGTCACCACGCAGCTCCACCTCGCCGCCGCCCGTTAGGCGATCGCCTCCGGCATAGGTTCCGTTCGTGGAGCCCAGATCCGTCAGAATCCAGCGGTTGTCCCGTCGCTGAAGCTTGGCGTGCGAGTCCGAAACCGAATCGTCGTCCAACACGATGTCGTTATGCGCCCCGCGTCCTATGTGCGTCAACTGGCTGGTGACTTCGTGAGCCTTTCCACGTTCGACACCTTGATTCGCGATGACAAAACTCGCAAGCACCGAGGCCTTCGGGCGAGCCGTTTCCGACATCGGGGTCTCGTAGCGAATCGGCCTACTGGGCGCTGGGGGGGTCGGATCAGGCGCGACCTCCTCCTCGTAGAACCGGAATTCCTCGGGTCCGACTTTCACCACGTCGCCGCGCCGCAGTAGCCGCGTGGTCCGAATGCGCTCACCACTCACGATAACGCCGTTTGTGCTACTGTCGGTGATCGTGTAGCCGCGAATCTCCAGCGCGATCCGTGCGTGGCGTCGCGACACAGCGTTGGCCGGCACGACCACGTCGCACGCAGCGTCACGGCCGATCGAAAGGCCATCGTCGCGCACGGCGTATTCCCGACCGTCCACAAGCGAGATGAGACGGCCGTTTTTTACAGGCGATGCGACTCTTGCGTTCTGCCCTGCCGCGCCGCGAATCGCGGGGCTCGCAGGGGGCGACCCCAGGGGGATCAGCTCGGACTGTTCGGCGCTCAGCGCCGGGAATTCGGCCGTCGCTCCCGTCTGGCGATCGTCAGAAAACCGCAGTTCGACCCCGTCGATTTCGACGCGGTCGCCGTGCAGTAGCGGCGTCGGCTCCAAGCCGGCTGGCACTGAGTTCAAGTAGACTGGCGCCTCCTCAGAGAGCTTGCTCAGTGTAGCAGAACCGCTAGCATCGACGACCAGCAACGCAAACTGCCCCTCTCGGCCACCTGCACCGCCCTCGTGCGCGCCCCCGTTTGCGAGTCCCAGCGCGCCCTCACCGGCGGTCCGCACATGGCTCGGCGCCGCAGGAAGCGAGATTTCGACGCCGCGTCCGCGCCCAATTCGGAGCTGTCCCGCTGGCAGCCGAATCGGTGTGTCGCGGAGATTGATGAAGGGCATGTAGGGTGTGGTCGGACTAGTCTCCGTCGGCGCGACTGGACGCGCATACCCGTGACACACGCTCCTTCATAAGTGGTCCGCGGCGGCGGGAAACTAGCGTTCTAACGCGATGCATGGCAAGCACTAGACCAGTCCGGCAGGCTCGCGCGGCACGCGAACTTGCGCTCTGACATAGGCAACTGCTGCCTAGCCAAAAGGTCACGTCAGGAGCGCTCGTCGCACCCTCTCGGCCACGCTCGTTAGGGCGGAGTCCTAAACAGCAAGAGCGCGGACTGGAAGCTTGTCCCTGCCTCCGCTTTAGATTCGATACGTGGATGCGATCAAGGTCCGCGGCGCGCGGCAGCACAATCTGAAAAACATCGACGTCGATATCCCACGGCGAGCGATCACTGTCGTCACGGGTCCGTCGGGCTCCGGAAAATCCTCGCTCGCGTTCGATACTGTTTTTGCAGAGGGACAGCGCCGCTACGTCGAATCGCTTTCAGCGTACGCGCGACAGTTTCTGGAACGACTCGAGAAGCCAGATGTCGATCTGATCGAAGGGATTACTCCTGCGGTCGCGATCGAGCAGAAGAACCCAACCAAGACCTCTCGCTCGACCGTTGGCACCGCCACAGAAGTCTACGACTATCTGCGACTCTGCTGGGCGCGCATTGGCCGGACGTACTGCCCGCGGTGCGGCCGTGAGCTGCGACCGGACACCGTCACCTCGGTCACCGACGCGCTGACGGCGCGCTCCGGCGCGCGTTTTTTGATCGGCTTCACGCTGCAGCTCTCAAAGAAAGTCACGCACGTCGTCGTTGTCGACAACCTGCGCGAGCAGGGGTTCGTTCGAGTGCATGTCAACGACACCACGTATCACCTGGATGAGCTGGAAGCAGCACGCATCGACCTAACGCGAGTCCCCGAGCTCGTCATCGTGGTTGACCGCGTGAGTGCGTCGGAGGATCGCGCTCGCATCGCCGACGCAGTGGAATCAGCGTTCCGCCACGGTGACGGAGAGTGCGTGGCGATCATGGTGGCAGAGCCCGGGGAATCGCGACTGCGGTTCACCGAGCATTGTCGCTGTCCCAACGACGGCTATCGCGCGCCGATAGCGACCCCGCAGCTCTTTTCGTTCAATTCACCCCGTGGGGCGTGTGAGACGTGCAACGGTTTCGGAGCGGTCCTGGAGTACGATGAAGCGCTCGTCGTGCCTAACGCAGATCGCACCCTGCGCGATGGAGCGATCGACCCCTGGACCAAGCCGCGCTACGATGGGCGCAGGCGCACACTCGCCGAGTTCGCGCGCCGCGAGAAGATCCCGCTGGATCGGCCATGGCGCGCGTTGCTCGCCGCGCAGCGCGAGCTCCTGTTGCACGCGCCGCCGAAACGCGGCGGTTACACGGGGATCTTCCCCTTCCTGCGCGGTCTCGAAGAGAAGCGCTACAAGCAGTACATCCGAGTTTTTCTTAGGCAGTATCAGTCGGCGCGTGAATGTCCAACTTGCCACGGCGCGCGACTCAAGCCTGAGGCGCTCGACGTCAAGATCGCCGGCGAGAGCATCGCCGCGGTAAGCGCATTGTGCATCGCGGAGTTGCAGCGATGGCTCGAGACTCTACAGCTGACTGCCTTCGAGCGCGAGGTGGCGGAACACGTGCTGCGCGAAGCCAAGGATCGTGTGCGCTTCCTAAATGATGTGGGCCTCGGCTACCTCTCGCTCGACCGCGCCATGCGCACACTGTCCGGTGGCGAGGCGCAGCGTATCGCTCTGGCCAACGCGTTAGGCACTCGGCTCGTCGACACCCTGTATGTGCTGGACGAGCCGTCGATCGGCTTGCACCCGCGCGACATGGCGCGACTGCTCGCGCTCCTGGCTCGCTTGCGCGACGGCGGCAATACAGTGCTTGTGGTGGAGCACGACCTCGAAGCGGTTCGTCGCGCCGATCATATGATCGAGCTCGGTCCGGCAAGCGGCGAGCGAGGCGGCCAAGTCGTTTTTGCAGGGCCGACATCGCGTGCCGCAGAGAGTCCGCTCACCGGCAAGTACGTAACTGGTGAGAAGAGCATTCCGCTGCCCGCCGAGCGGCGCAGGTTGGGCCCGCGCTGGCTGACGCTGACAGGTGCGCGCGAGCACAACCTCAAGAGCATAGAAGTACAGGTCCCGTTAGGCACGCTCACCGCGGTGACCGGAGTCTCCGGCAGCGGCAAGAGCACGCTGGTGCACGACGTGCTCTATCGCGCGTTGGAGCAGCGGCTCACCGGCGACACAACGGCGAAGCTGCACCTCGGTGAACGGCTTGGGGCGTACGAGAGCATCATGGGATGGGAAGGGCTCACAGGGGTCGTGCTGATCGATCAATCGCCGATCGGACGCACGCCGCGCTCCAACCCCGTGACCTACATCAAGGCGTACGATGAGATCCGGCGTATCTTTGCCGATCTCCCGCTCGCGAGGCAGCGACGCCTAACGCCGAGTACGTTTTCGTTCAACGTGCCGGGGGGACGCTGTGACGCGTGCGAAGGGGCTGGCTATCTCGAGGTCGAAATGGTGTTCATGGCCGACGTTTTTGTGCCGTGTGATCATTGCGCCGGTCGCCGCTTCAAGCCGGAGGTTCTCGACGTCACGTTGCGCGGCAAGAGCATCTACGCTGTGCTGCAGCTGACTGTCGATCAGGCAATCCGGTTCTTCCCCTACGAGGACAAACTCGGCCAAGCACTCTGGCAGCTGCAGCAGGTGGGTCTTGGCTATCTCACGTTAGGGCAGCCGGCGACGACATTGAGCGGTGGCGAAGCGCAGCGTGTGAAGATCGCGCGCGAGCTGACGCATGCGGCGAAGAGCGGCGGAAAGAAGCTGTACATCATGGACGAACCGACGACGGGGCTGCACCTGGAGGACATCCGCAAGCTGAGTGATGTCCTCGACAGGCTGATCGATGCGGGGCACACTGTGGTTTTGATCGAGCACAACTTGGATGTGATCAAGCGGGCGGATTGGGTGATCGATCTGGGGCCCGAAGCTGGCGACGGCGGCGGTGAAGTGGTCGCCATGGGACGGCCGGAAGAGATCGCGCGAGTCGACGCGTCGCACACAGGCCGTTGGCTACGCAGCGTCCTGATTACGCCAACAACTGGGCGCGAGAAGCGCCCTGAGCCGAGACGATCGAGAGGTTCGTTAGGCAGCTCCCTTAGACCTTAGACCTCGTACGAACACCTAACGACTGGGTCTCAGCCTCGCCTCTTGTATTCGCCTCACCGCATGGACAATGACTCTCCGCGGCAAGAACCGATTGACAAAGATCGCAAATCGGTTGCGCGCCGCTGGAACGAACACGCGCCTTCCTGAAAACATCGCATCGAGCCCCCTCTGTGCGACGTCGCGCGCAGACATTTTGCTCGCGTACGCCGGCGGCGCCGATGACGCTAACTCGGCCTTTGCCTGGAACTCGGTGGGAATCGTCCCTGGGCAGAGCGCACTGACGACCACGCCAGTCCCATCGCATTCCTCGCTCAGCGCTTCCGAGAACGAAAGGACGAAGGCTTTGGACGCATAGTACAGCGCCATCACTGGACCCGGCTGGAACGCCGCGACCGACGCAAGGTTCATGATGTAGCCGCGCTTGCGGTGCAGCATCCACGGCAAGATGCGTTTCGTGAGGTGGACGAGAGCAGCGCAGTTGACGTCGATCAACTCGAGCCCGCGATCGAGATCGGTTGTATGAAAAAAGCCGTGCGCGCCGAAGCCGGCGTTATTGATCAGGACCTCGATCTGGTTCGCGTTAGGTGAAAGTGCAGCGGCTACACGCTCGCGTTCGTTGTAGGTCGCGAGATCGGCTGTGACGACTGTGCATCGACCGCCGGCACTGGTAATGCGCGTGCAGAGCTCGACCAGGCGCTCCTCTCGGCGTGCAATCGCGACGATATCGTAGCCGCGGCCCGCGAGCTCCTCGGCGAGCTCGGCGCCGATGCCGCTCGACGCCCCTGTCACCACTGCATATTTAGCGTTGGTGGTCACGTGGCTAAGGTGCCGTCCGATAGGGCTTTCGCGCTAGCGCTTGCCCACCCGGGGCGGGCTTTCTACGTTTCGCCTCCCGTTCTATTCCCGAGTAGCTCAGTCGGTAGAGCAGCTGACTGTTAATCAGCGGGTCGCAGGTTCGAGTCCTGCCTCGGGAGCTCTGCAATGCAACAACTTAGGTCAACACTTGTTGGTCACACGCAGCGTTAGGTGTGCCGATTAGTGTGCCAAAATGAAAAACTCTGGAAACAAGAGCTTCTACCGACGAACACGGATTGCCACACCTATTTCTCGACGGTGTCAGAGCACGCCCACTGGCCTCCTTCGTCCGCCGCGCAAGCGTCGAAGCCTAACGACGCTCCTTTCTGGCCGGCCTCATCGCTGCAAGCGGGCGCGAAAACAAACCGATACCGCGCTTGAAGCGAGCACGAGATGACCGCCACGTGGATCACGCAAGAGGTTGGTCCAAGGTCCAAATAGTCGCGAGGCGCGCCTCTGAGCTCCTCGCCAGCAGTACGCCAAACGCATCGTCGCATTTTAACGAGGCGCGGGGAGCACTCTGTGTGTTACTTTGCCGCCGTGCGTTGGGCTGCTGCATTTCAACGACTGGCGAGAACAGATGGGACACAACCTGTCGCTCTTTGAGAATCCCGCAGCGACGGCACGTCGCGTCAACTTCGGTACGTACTCGACACTTCTCGTCGACGCCTTCGAGTGGTTGGCAAAGGCGAAGCGCTGCTCCATTCACGCTGTCGTGACGGACCCTCCCTACGGACTCGTCGAGTACACTCCCCGCGAGTTGGCGAAGTTACGCGTTGGCCGTGGAGGAGTGTGGCGCATCCCACCGTCGTTCGATGGTCATCAGCGCAAGCCGGTTCCTCGCTTCACAGTGCTGACCGATGCTGACCGCGTAAACCTTCGCTCCTTCTTCCAGCGATTTGCCGAGCTTTTAATGCCCGTCCTCGTGCCGGGCGCGCATGTATTTGTCGCGACAAACCCACTCGTCTCATACCTGGTGTATGAACCCTTCATCTCGGCTGGGTTTGAAAAACGTGGCGAGATAATCCGCGTTGTCCAAACCCTTCGCGGGGGAGACAGGCCGAAAAACGCACACGAAGAGTTCTCACAGATCACGGTAATGCCGAAGTCCTGCTGGGAACCGTGGGGACTGTTCCGCAAACCATGCGAAGGACGCGTGCAGGATAACCTCCGCAAGTGGGGAACTGGCGGCCTGCGACGAATCTCCGAGACCGAACCTTTCAAGGATTTGATCCCCTCAAGTCCCCCAGCGCGAGGATTGGAGCGCGAAATAGCTCCTCACCCTTCGCTCAAACCACAGCATTTTCTTCGACAGATTGTGCGCGCGTCAGTGCCCCTCGATGTGGGCAATATCCTCGACCCGTTCATGGGCTCGGGCTCGACAGTCGCAGCGGCAGCTCACTGCGGCCTTAGTTGTATTGGGCTTGAGGTCAATCGCGAGTATTACCGCATGGCGCAGCGCGCCATCCCAAAATTGGCTGCGCTCGAAGACTGAAAAGAACCGCTTCCTGAATGGTCAAGCACACTGATTTCGACAAATCGGTTAGCCTGCCACCGGGCCTCGACATCCCCGCACTCCGCCGCGCAATCGACTACATCGAGAACGAGCTGGTCGAGCTCATTGATCTTTACTATGAGCAGGCGAACGTGTTTAGCGCGGTTGTCGGAATTTTCGGTACAACGGCGCTTGATTCTTTCAGCAATTGGGAGAAGCACCGGCACGCGCATACTGCGCAACAGCGCTTCCCTGATTTGTGTAGGCGTGGGAGGCCCTCTGGAATTCTCAAACCGGTTGACTGTCTGGAGAGCAAGGGCAGCAAGCGTCCTTATGAAATCCAATCGCACTACGACCATGCTGGCTGGTACATCATTTGGCGCTATTTGGTTGATCAGACTGAATCCATCGAAACGGGCAAGCCTCTCATAATCTGGCGCGTCGATGTTGTCTTCCTAACGAAAGAGGACTGGAAGTATGAGGGTAGCAAGGCCGGGACAGCCGGTGGCGGAAGGACGCATACTTTTGGCGTGAGAGCGGCTGCAAGGCGACTCAGGAACACGGCGGTATATCGGCGCAGCGACATCGTTCTACGTGCTGGAAAGCCTGTGCCGAGGAATGGCGATTGAACTGGGAGAGCCCGAATGGCTTGGCAAGATGATGTCGAGCGACTGATTCGTGACCGCTGGAAGCCCGGCGAACGTTTTACGCTGACTGAGGTCTACACTTTTGTGCCGGAACTTGAGCAGCTACACCCAGGCAATCGCTTTGTGCATGCGCGCGTCCGCGATGCTCTCCAAGGTCTGCGGCAACGCCGCGTCGTGGAGTTCGTGACACGGGGTCGTTACCGCCTGCGCTAGTTCACAGCGTGACCCACTGCAAGAACTGAAGGGACGAAGACTAGCGGGCCGCGGTTCCCAGTATTGAGGCCAAAACAAGCTTCTCAGTCGAGGCCGTGCCTCGTCTCGTTAGGTATGTTGATGACTCATCAGCTAACCTGGGCGTAGATGCGTCTACAGCAGCACGTTGCGCGGATAGGTGTGCCGTAGGTGTGCCAGTCGTTCGCGCTATGGGCCCGCGCGGCGAGCTGCGGGAGGGGTTCGATTCTCGCGCTAAGCAAGCGGGGGTACCGAGAGGGGGAGTCTGAACGCGCCGCACTCCGCGTGTGCCCCTGTCACATTTTCGCGTCAGAAATCTTGGGGTCTCCCTCAGCTTCGCTCTGTGTGTTCGTCGAACATGCCTAACGCCGACGATCCCCCAGACCGCAGCGAAGACTGCACGGACGTTTCCTTGGATGATCCAGCCGTGTGTCGGGAGCCAGTAGGCCGCGAATGCCTTCGGTGAGCTGGCGACAAAACCATGGGTTAGGCTTAGCTCAGCTCCTCTTCTGCAGGGACCGTCCGCTTCAGTTTGCCGCTGGCCGAACAATGGCCGAATTGGCCATTTGGAAAGGACTTGAGCCTACTCCGGTCACTCGTTAGGTGGCATCACGACAATCAACGCGCTGTATACGATCCCCGAGACATTCAGCGCCTACGTCGCGATCGACCCGAGCCTCTGGTGGGACAACGCGTCCCTGCTGCGCAAGGCGAAAGACTTCGTCACCGGCACACGGCTTGACGCGAAAGCACTCTATGTGGCACAAGCGAACACGATCAATCCGGACGACAGCACAAGCAATCCGCACTTCTCGGCGATCACGCGCTTTCACTCGGTCATGCGAACGTACAACCAGTCCGGACTTCGCTACGCCTTTAAGTACTATGACACGGAAAGCCACGGCTCCGTGCCGCTCATCGCCGAATACGATGCGCTGCGCTTCATCTTCGATGGATATGCGCTCGACCTGCAGCGCACCCTCGCATCGCCACGCACTCTGCCTGAGCACTTCCGAAAGGTGTCCGAGAAGTTAGGCGCATCCTTCAGCCCTTCAGAGAGACTCATCCAGCAGCTCGGTCAGATCGCGTTGTCGCAGGACACAGCTAAAGCGATCGAGTTCTTCCAGATCGCGACTGAAGTGTATCCGGCAAGCTTTAGAAACTTCGACCGGCTCGGCTACCTCTGGTTGGCAAAGGGCAACACGGCGAAAGCGCGCTTATCCTTCGAGCAGTCGCTGGCGCGCAATCCGAACAATTCCAGTGCGCGCGATCAGCTGAAGAAACTGTCGCAGTAGAGAACGGGAACAGCGGGAACAGCGAATCGGTCGCCGTAACGACGGCCCCGCAGCGCTTACTTGTGTTCGCTGCGCGCTGAGGTTGCCGCCGGTTCGTCTGGCTCCGTTTCGGCCGGCAGAAGCCCAGCCGCGCGAAAAATCTGTTGCCGCGTCCAAGCAGATAACTCAAGACCGTCTCTTTCAGCTCGGCTGACGAGCGCCTGCTTCTGTTCCGCCGTCACCCGCACCCGGATGACGTCGTCCTTGCGTTGCTTTGTAACGGCGCCGCCTGTGCGCTTTCTTTTAGCCATGTAGCACAATGTAGCAACATTGTGCTACAATCTCAAGTCGCCCTTTTCTGTCGAGCTCGCCGCGTTAGGCGTTTGGTCAAATTGACCTAACGTTATACACGGGTGTTCTTGACAATTGTCTTTGTGGTCGACAATGTGGCTTTGCTTGGGCTGATCGGGCAGTCTGATCACTCGAGTCTGGCGCCGGCTTCTTACCTCCCTCCCTTGCTCGGCCGGCGCTTGGGCATGACGGGCGATACACCCCCAGGTCATAGTGAAACTCGCGAACGCACAACTAAGCGTTCGTTCGCATGTGCTGGATCCCTTCCGAACACTTCCATGGAAACGCCGCAGCCGCACAGGGAATCCCTATACCGGGCAACGCTCTACGTTCTGCGTCGTTGCCGAGAAATGTCGCCGGTTCAGACGAACGTTGCAGCCGCTGAGATCGAGCGAAGTCCCGATACCGATCCCGAAGGCGTGTTTGCTGATGCGGTCGAATTCTTGCGGCGACTCGGCGTGATCGACTACAAGGCCATCGACGAGGCCGGCACAATAGTAACCGCGGTCCGGCTGACGGATGCAGGGAGGCAGTTGCTCGACAGCCGGCCGCGTTTGCTGACGGCGAACATATCGTTAGGCGATCACATCGTTGCTGTGTCGAAGAGTGGCAGCAAGAGGGCCGTGGAAGAGACGATGAGCATCATCGTGAGAACAATCGCAAATGCCGGCGGGATCGCGCTGAGCCTCGCCATGTGAAGAGCGGGCGGCTTCGTGCGTACGGAGTGAAGCGAAGGAACGGTTCTGTCGCGCGTTGCCGCTTCCTACGGAAGCGGCGGAGGCGAAGCCGGGGCGTCCCTAGTCTCCCGCCGCCGGCTCCGGCGCAGGATCCCGGCCTAACGCGGATCGCAGCATCATCGTCGCTGCGTACAGCACGACGACCACAACGAGCCAGCGTACCCAAACAACCGGAAGCGATTTGACGATCAGCGCCGCGATGAGCACAGCAGGAATGCCGCCGAGCACCAGGCCTAACGCCGGACGCAAGCTGTAACGTCCTTCCTTGATGAATCGCATGCTGCCAATGGGCATCAAAAACGCGCACGAGCCCATCATGATCGGAAACGCCGTCGTCGGGTTCAAGCCGAGAAGGCTGACCAGGATCATACACGGCGCGTACAGGCCGATGCCAAGGGTCATCAGAGCGCCCAAGGCGAAGTTGCCGATGAAGCCGATCACCAGCTTCGTGCCCGACAGCGACAGCGCATCGCTACCGATGTTCGCGAAGACATTGAGGTTCTGCATGGTGAATATCGTCGCTGCGACGAGAAGCGCGGCGCCCATGCCGATCTGAATGTTCCGGCGTGGCCAGCGGCACACGATGCCGGCGCCGCCATAGGCGCCTAACACTGCAGCAGCGATCAGCACGACAAGCGTGACAAACTCGACCTGCACCAGCGCGATGAAGATGAACGCCTGAGCGACCGTCGGAAGTGTATGGCCAACGTTGAGTGTTCCGGGAATGCGTTCATCCGGTACCGTACGGCGAAACTTGAACACGGATGTGGTGGGCGCGAACGACCCGATCCCGAGCGTGTCGAAAAAGTTCGTCACGAACCCGATCGCGAGGTCGAAGAACCCGGGGGCGACCGCGCCGGCTGCGGCGGCTTTGCGAACGGCAACTGCCCAGTACCCGATGTAAACAGCGACGATCAGGCCTAACGCGATCAACAGCATCACTTTGGGGCTCATGCTCACGCTCGGTGTGAAGGAGTCGGCTCGAACAGCCCGCTGTACGTGCTCTCGAGCCCTAGCAACAACCGCTTACGCGCCAACCCACCCCCGTATCCAGTCAAGCTCCCGTCCGAGCCGATCACCCGATGACACGGAATGACGATCGCGATCGGGTTGCGTCCATTCGCCGTCCCAACGGCCCGCGCGCCGTTAGGCGCGCCGAGTTTGCGCGCGATCGCGCCATAGCTCGTGGTCGTACCGTACGCGATCGAAAGCAACTCGCGCCACACGCGCTGCTCGAACGGCGTTCCCTCAGGTGCGAGGCGGATATCAAAGTCGCGCAGCTCACCGGCAAAGTATGCGCGCAGCTGCTCTCGGAGCCCGACGAAATCCTGCGGCGATTCAGCGAGCTCGCCCGACATGACCCGACGCTGCGCGAGAGCGCGCGGCGCATTGAAACTCAGCTCGACGAGTGAGCCGGCGTCTGCCACTGCGAGGAGATCCCCCACTGGGCTTGGAATGCGCGCGTAGACCATGCGGCGGGGATTCTCGCTACCGTGCACGCGCACCTCAACCCCCGGGCTCTAACCGGCATCACCCCTGTGGTTAGTTTCAGTGCCGAACTCGCCTTCATCCGCCCGAGATGCCTATGCGACGCACCGCATTGATAGCGCTCCTCCTTCCTGGCGTCATGCTCGCCCAGGGAGCGCGGCGTCCCCTGACGTTGGATGACTACTATTTGGTTGAGCAGGTCGCGAGTCCCGCACTCTCGCCAGACGGCAAATGGGTCGCGTTTGTACGCAGCACAATCGTCGAGCAGGAGAACCGGCGACATAGCGAGATCTGGCTGGCGGCGACCGACGGCTCGCAAGCACCGCGGCGCATCACCCAACCGGCATTCAGTGCCTCGGACCCGCGCTGGAGTCCCGACGGTACGCTCCTCGCATTCTCTTCGCGTCGCCGCGCAGCGGCGCAAGCAGGATCGGAAAGCTCCGTCTGGTTCCTTCGCTTCGATGGAGGACCAGGCGAGGCGTATCAAATTCCCGGCGTCGTTGAGATGCCGATCTTCAGCCCGGACAACCAGTGGATCGCGTTCACGCGTGCGACACCGCCGGCGGGTGCGCCTAACGCCGCGCCGCTGTCCGAGCGCGAGCGCAAGATCGCCGAGCGCTTCATGGGAAAGGCCGTCGAATGGGTGAGCTACCGCTTCGACGGACGCGGCTATCTCCCGGATCCGACGGATGCGCGCGCGACACCGCCGCGTGAGTTGTACGTCATCCCGCGCGCCGGCGGCACCGCTCGGCGGCTCACGTCGCTTGGCGTAGATGTCGCCGGCATCGCCTGGAGTCCTGACAGCCGCCGCATCGCCTTCGTGGCCGATTCCGGCCAGCGCGACGAGTATGTCTATGAGCGCGCCGACTTGTTCGTGGCGACGCTGGACGGCACGATTCAGCGCCTAACGAATGACGGCTACGATCACGATTCACCGGCGTGGACGCCCGACGGCCGCAGCATTGTCATTCGCCGGCAGCAGGGGCTCACAGCCGTGATCGACTCGCGCCAGCCTAACGGTGCCCCGTTGGATCTCTATCGCGTTCCCGCGGCCGGTGGCGTGCTGGAGAACCTGACGGCGCGCTGGGAACTGCTCCCCGGCGCACCGCGCGTAACGCCGGACGGGGGGAACGTGGAGTTCGACACCGGAATCGGCGGAGAGAATCACCTGTTCCGGCTTGCCCTGGCCACGGGGACTGTTACGCAGATCACGAAGGGAGCGCGACGCCTAACAGGCGTCAGTGTGAGTGCGCCGGCCGGCCGCATGGTGTATGTCGCGAGCGATGCGACGCATCCGCCGGAACTTTTCGCGGCGAGCACGGATGGCTCAGGCGAGCGACGCCTAACGAGCTTCAACGAACGCTTCAGCGAGGCGCGCGTGCTGCAGCCAGCGATCCGCGTGAGCTACCCGAGCAACGATGGCACGCCGATCGAGGGGTGGCTCATCCTGCCGCCGCGAGCCGACACGACGCAAGCGGTACCGCTCATCCTCGCCATCCACGGTGGGCCGCATGGCGCGTACGGTACCGACTTCAACTTCCAGTTCCAGCTCTGGGCGACAAACGGATACGCGGTGCTCTACACCAACCCGCGCGGCTCGACGGGCTACGGCGAGAAGTTTCTCTGGGCGACGTGGGGCGGCGGCTGGGGAATCACGGATTACGAGGACGTGATGGCTGGTGTGGATCACGTCGCAAAGGCTCATCGCATCGATGCGAAACGGTTAGGCGTGACCGGCTACTCATATGGCGGTTTCCTCACGAATTGGGTGATCACTCAGACGCCACGTTTCGCCGCCGCGATTTCTGGCGCCGGGATCTCAAACTGGATCAGCGACTACGCCACGTCGGACATTCCGCGAACGAAGGAGAGCGAGTTTTACGGGGCGCCGTGGGAGCCCGAAGGACGCAAGCTGCTGGAGCGGCAGTCCCCGATCTACTATGCCGGAAAAGTCGTGACGCCGACGATGTTCATTCACGGCGAGGCAGACCTGCGCGTACCGATCGAACAAGCAGAGCAGATGTATCTCGCGCTCAGGAAGCGCAAGGTACCCGCACGATTCGTTAGGTATCCCGACATGTATCACGGTGGGTGGACGCCGTGGAATACGGTGCACCGGTACAATGAAGAGCTGAAGTGGTGGGCACGCTACTTCGGCACCAACGTCGCCCAATGACATCTTCCGATCCTGTTGTTGCCGTTTTGATGGGCAGCAAATCCGACTACGACGTCATGCAGCACTGCTGCCTAACGCTCACTGAACTCGGCGTTCCGTACGAGGCACGCGTCATCTCGGCGCACCGCTCGCCTGATTTGATGTTCGACTACGCGAGCAAGGCGGAGTCCCGCGGACTACTCGCGATCATTGCGGGGGCGGGTGCTGCCGCGCACGTCGCGGGTATGGTCGCCGCAATGACGTTCGTGCCGGTGTTAGGCGTACCGTTGGCCGGCACGCCGCTCGTCGGCACGGATGCGCTGCTTTCGATGGTGCAGATGCCGGCGGGTGTGCCTGTCGGCACCGTGGCCATCGGCAAGCCTGGTGCGATCAATGCCGCGATCCTCGCGGCTGAAATCGTTGCAGCGCACCGCCCTGAGGTGCGCGAGAAATTGCGCGCGTTCCGCCAGAAACGACGCGACGAAGTAGCGTCGACTACTCTGCCTGCGCCTTTGAGTTCGTAGTCTTGGGTCGGCGCGGGCAACCCCGTCGGCAGCCGTTCGCTCGTCAGCGGGGTATCCCGCTGCGGCACCTAGCACACGCACGCTCGACCGTCACGCGTCGCCTGCGAATTACGGCCACTCGCGCGGTCCGTCTTGGCGAGCGTGTGACGGTGCCTGCGGGGATACCCCGCCATCCTCGCTTTCGAGTCAACCGACTTCGTTAGGCTCGTAAGCGTGACCGGCGCGAGGTGGGGTGGGGAGACCCACAAAAAACAGGGGCGGCGAATGATCCGGCAGCGTGAGGCGGTGGGGTATCCCTTAGGCAGAGTCGCACGTACGCCACGACTTTGGTCGCGGTCGCACGTACTCACGGAATGTACGAATAGGTCGAGCGTGCGTGCGTCCTCTGCCGAGGGGATGCCCCGCCGACGAACTCCCAAACGTTATGAGGCTGCGCCGGCTGCCTGCGTTAAGCCACCGTAGCGACGATCGCGCGAACAGAACATGTCGATCGCCTCGTTCAGATCGTCCTCGGCGAAATCGGGCCACATCACATCGAGGAACACCAGCTCCGCATACGCGCATTCCCACAGCAGGAAATCGCTCAGCCGGTGCTCGCCCCCCGTCCGAATGAGCAGGTCGACGTCCGGCGCGCCGACTGAATCGTGCATCGCGGCAGCAAGCGCTTCGCCAAATGTCTCACGCGTGGCCGGTCGCCGCGGGTCGAGCTGAGTCGCCGCGCGCACCATCACGTCGCGCGCCGAATAGTCGATCGCCACGCGCAGATGCAGGGCAGTCTCAGCACGCGTCGCGTCTTCAGCCGCCGTGATTTGCCGCTGCAGCTCGGGTGCAAGCCGGTCGCGCCGACCAATGAAGTGCAGCCGCACACCATTCTCCACGCAGCGCGACACTTCGGCCGCGAGATACCGGCGGAACAGCTTCATGAGCGCCGCGATCTCTTCAGGCGGACGGCGCCAGTTGTCCGATGAAAACGCGTAGAGCGTGAGGTACTCGATGCCCAAGCGTCGCGCGGTTTCGACAGTGCGCCTAACAGCGCTCGCGCCAGACACGTGACCTGCAACTCGTGGACGACCGCGCCTAACGGCCCATCGTCCGTTTCCATCCATGATGACAGCGATATGTCGAGGAAGCCCTTCCCGTTCCCCACGCATATCCAGTCGCATCCCAACTGGCTGTTGTTTCGTTTTCGGCATTGCGAAAAATCAACGATCGCGCGTGGCGCGGATGATGGCTTCCATGTGATTGAGATAGCGTTCCAGCGCTTTGCGTCCGGCAGTTGTCAGCGCGTAGTCCGTCTTGGGAACACGTCCCTCGAATGACTTTGTGCAGGTTACGTACCCAGCCTCTTCGAGTTTGCGCGCATGCACACTCAGGTTGCCGTCCGTCGTGCGCATCAGCGCTTTAAGCTCGCTAAAACTGAGCGATGAATTGACAGCGAGTGCGCTCACGATCCCCAGCCGCATCCGCTCGTGGATGAGACGATCCAGCGCAACCGGAGTTGCGTCGTTCGTCGTGAGGGCCTTCACGCTCCCGCCGCCCCCGCCCGATCCATCTCCGGGCAGTTGCGTTCGCGCGAGCGCCTGTGCGCGCCTAGCCACCGTACCTCCTTGCAATGAGAACTCCACAAACCGCGTGCACGCCGCCGAATCCGGCGGCCATGAGCCAGGTTTCAAAACCGCTTGGGACCATCGCCCCAAGCGTGCCTAGCAAGACGAAACACGCCCCCATAACGGGAATCACGCGCACGGAAAACATCCCCGCTGCGATGACCGCAGCCCCGTATGACAGGAGCCAGAGCGGTGTCAGCAGCTCACCGAGACCGTGGCGCAGGAGCGTTCCCGTTAGGACGGCCGCGATGAACATCGCCGGCGCAAAGGCGAGTGCGAGTTTTTGCGTCGCCCCTGTCAGAAACGGGGTACCCGAGCGACTCGCTTTGCGTAGCGTCGCGCCGAGCGAGACGGCAAAAGCCACGACCGCCGCGGCGACCCACGTCGCGACCCAGCGCGTGCTTAGCGGAGTGTCGAGCGTCGCTGCGGTAGCGACAAAGGCGACACCGCCAGCCGCGGCGATCCCCCACCCCGAGATGACCGTGACAGGCTCCGCGCGCTCCATCGCCTCGCGGATGTACTGGAGGTTGTCGATCGCGCGGTCATGTAGCGCCGGTGCTTGCGCCGACGGCGCACTGGAGATGGGTCGGATTGTCGCCACGCGAAGCAATCTGCCGCAGGCGGTAGTGCCTCGTCAAGTACTTTACAATACAGAGTCGAACACTGTCTTTGGCAAACCTATATAACGGTGTTGTTATCCTATCTATTGCATAACACAAAATGTTATATAGTCGTTTGAATACCATATATAGGCTATCAAGACACTAGAATATGCCTCGACCCCGACCTCAAACCAGTGCTCTGCGTGCACCGCTCGACTTCATCCTCGGCACCCTAGGAGCCGTGCGCACGCTCCGCGTTCTCGCCACAACGTCGATCCCCCTCTCGCAGGCCGAGCTCGCGCGGCGTGCCGCTGTAACCCTCAGCGCACTTCCCGATCTCCTCGCCAACTTGGAAAGCGCAGGGGTCATCGCGTATGAGGGACGCGGCCGCACCAGACAAGTACTGTTCCGGCATCGGCATCCGCTGATGCCATTGCTCGCACAGCTGTTTCGTCAGGAGGAACACCGTTGGGTGAACATCCAGAACCAGCTGCGCGACATCGTTCGTACAAACGTTCCCGATGTCATCTGCGCGTGGATTGGTGGACCGGTAACCGTTAGGCACGATCGGTTTGCCGATCCGCTGGTGTTAGGCATCATCTCAGAAACGCTGCCCGCTGGCGTGCATCAGGAAGGCGCGCGGAAGCAGGCTAACATCGTGCAATCCGCGGAACACGTGATCATCGCGCTGCGCTTTTACCAGCGCGCCGACCTACTTCGATTCACTCCGGCTCAGATAGAGGCGCTGACCACCGCCATCGTGCTGTATGGTCCGGCACCTCTTGATATCCTAGGCGTTGACACGGCAGTCTTGGGTGCTCCAGGTCCTGTCAACTCGCTACGTGGCCCCGGAAAGTACGCGCCGAGCGTTATGGCTTTTGCCAGTCGCATCGCCGATCGATTGGTGAAAGATCCGGAGATTCTCGCCGGAGCGCGCACGTTTATCGAGCGTCGCTTGCCCTTAGCCGGAGACGTGGAAAGGTTGGCCCTGCTCGAATGGCAAGGACTGCTCGGCTCGCTCACACCCGGCCAGATAGCAGCGCTGTTGCGCGAGGATTCGGAACGGGCCGATGTCTTACGACAAAACCTTCCCTTCCACGGAGCGCTTAGTAGTGATGATCGTGAAGAACTTCGCGCCGCGGGGCGCGGTGCGCGCGCCCGGCGGCCATGACATACGAGGAGTTTCTGCATGCGATCCGCGCTGCAGCAAATGTAGCCGGAACTGACGAGTTTCTTGTTGTCGGCTCACAGGCAATCCTGGTCCATGACCCGGATCCGCCAGTGGAGCTACGGCAATCAATAGAACTTGATGTTGTCGCTACGAAGGATCCTGAGCTCTGGAACAAGATAGATGGCGCGCTTGGTGAGCTATCTCCGTTCCATGGCGCGCACGGATTCTATGTGCACGGCGTCGGTCTCGAGACGGCAGTATTGCCTGATGGCTGGAGCGATCGATCGCTTCGCGTGGACGTGGGTAATCCGCCGGTAGCGGTTGTCACGCCGGATTTGCATGACCTTGCCGCTAGCAAACTGGCGGCAGGGCGCGACAAGGACTTCAGCTACGTGTCAGTGCTGCTTGGACGCGGCTACGTGACCGCCGCGATACTGCTTGGCCGAGTCGACAGCCTCCCAATTGACGAGAAAACTCGCACGCGCCTCCGATTGTGGATTACTTCGGTCTCCAACAAAAACCGTCACGTCGATATCAAGCCATAGGGCAATCACGCGATCCTCTCTCCAACCCACTCACCGAGCACCCACATCATGCGCAGACGTACTTTCATCGGCGCGCTCGCCGCCTCCTCGACCGCCACTGCGTTAGGCACGACCGCGTCGACTGCCAGCCAGCCACGCAGTGCGAAGACGACAAAGATCACCTTGCTTGGAACTGGGACTCCCGCTCCATCGCTGACGCGCCAAAGTTCCGGCTTTCTCTTCGAAGTCGGCGACGACGTGCTTGTCATGGACCACGGTCCAGGAGCACACCAGCGCCTCATCGAAAGCGGTCGTCGCTCTGTCGACGTCACGCACGCGTTCTTCACGCATCTGCACTATGACCATTGCATGGACTATGGGAGGCTCGTGCTGCAGCGCTGGGATCAAGGAGCAGACGAGATCCCTGACCTGGCCGTGTACGGTCCGTCACCAATCGCGCGCATGACCGAACAGCTCTTCGGTGACGACGGTGTATACGGTCCCGACATTCGCGCGCGCGTTGAGCATCGCAGCAGCATCGACGTCTTTGAAGCGCGTGGCGGAAAGGCACCGCGGAAACGCCCCGCGCCTCGTGTGAAAGAGATTCGTGCAGGAGATGTGATCCAAGGAAACGGGTGGAAAGTGACAGTGGGACGCGCCGCACACGTGCAGCCGTACCTCGAGTGCCTCGCCTTTTCGTCTCGACGCCGCCGACGGCTCCGTGTGCTACTCGGGCGACAGTGGTTTAAGCGACGAGCTCGTGGAGCTGGCCCGCGGGTGCGACGTGTTGATTCATATGAACCACTATTTCAGTGGGACGGCCCCGAGTCCGGCGTATCGCGCGGCGTGTGGAAACCATCGCGACAACGCAGTCACGGCCAAACGCGCCGGCGTCAAGACGCTCGTCCTCGTGCATGTGCTCGCGCAGATCGATCAGCCGCGCATCCGTGAGCAGATCGTGCACGAAATCCAGCGCGACTTCGATGGAAAAGTGGTGTGGGGCGAAGATCTGATGCAGCTGACCCTCGCCGGGCCAGCGATCGCGAACATCGAAGGGTACTGAGATTCGTTAGGCAGCTGCGCCGAGCTGAACGGCTGCGCGTATGGGGTACGAGTCGTGCATCTCGTCGGCCGCACGAAACCCAGTCGACACCGCCGTCCCATGTAGGAGCAGCTGCCATGAGAGTCATCGTCAGAAAGTCACAACGCCCGAGCACTCAAGTCCTCTTAGGCGGCATTGGCATCGGTGCCGCACTCATGTATTACCTCGACCCGGCGCGCGGCGCGCGCCGTCGCGGGCTGTTACGTGACCAGCTCGCTCATGCCGTCAGTCTGGCCGGCGACGTAGCTGGGACCACGTCGCGTGATCTGGCGAATCGGGCGCGCGGCTTGGCGGCACAGGCGCGTGCGTTAGGCGAAGGTGACGAGGCAGACGATCGCGTCCTCGAAGCGCGGGTACGAGCCGAGTTGGGGCGAGTGATCTCGCATCCCGGGGCAATAGACGTGATGGCTGACCAGGGGCGTGTGACGCTGGCGGGCGACGTTCTTTCATCTGAGGCAAACAGGCTCATCCGGCGCGTCACGCGCGTCCGAGGTGTGACGGAAGTGAACAACCGGCTGCGCGTGTCTGATGGGAGTGAAGGCGTGCCGTCGCTACAGGGTGGCACCCCCCGCACCGGTGATGAGTTCGAGCTGCGCCAGGATAACTGGGCGCCAGCAGCCCGCTTCCTAACGAGTGTCGCGGGCGGCGCCATGGCGCTCTACGGTGTCGCGCGTCGCGATCGGTTCGGTTCGGCGATGGGGATCGCAGGGTTGGCGTTGCTCACGCGCGGCGTGACGAATCGAGATCTGCGCCGAGTGGTTGGCACGCGCGGCGGACGCAATGGAATAGCGATCCACAAAACGGTCGACATCAATGCATCGCCGGAAGCGGTGTTCGCCTTCCTCACGGATTGGGAGAATTTCCCGCATTGGATGTCGCATGTGCGCGCGGTTCGCTCGTCGGGCCCGCGCGGCGAGGTGGGTGAACGCACGCACTGGGAAGTCGATGGCCCGGCCGGAAGCACCGTGGTGTGGGACGCCGTAACGACCCGACTCGTGCCTAACGAGCTCGTCGCCTGGAAGAGCGTCGAGGGTGAACCGGTCCGACAGGCGGGGCGGATGCGCTTTGCGCCAAATACCGATGGCGGTACTCGGGTGGACATCGAGCTCCAGTACAATCCACCGGGCGGCACGCTCGGCCATGCGATCGCCGCGCTGTTCAAGCGTGACCCGAAACACCAGATGGACGACGATCTCGCCCGCCTCAAGACGGCGATCGAAACCGGGCGAGCGCCGAGTGACGCTGCCGTACCGACCGCGGAGTCCGCGGCGAGCACAACCGCGGAATCTGCCGTGGAGTCCTCTTCTACGGAGTCGGATAGGCCGGTGGCGAGCGGCACACGGCGCCGGTCAGCGCGAGCAGGCCGGCACAACGGCGCGGAGGAGTAGCGCTTCCGTTTCAGCGAGGCCGGGCGAGAGGCAGCACTGGCCCTTCGACGCCTAACGCGGCGTCGCTGGTGACTTGCACCAGCGACAGGCGACCTTGGAGTAGCGCTCGCCGATCGACATCGCTGAGTGCAAGAACACCACGGGCGCCGGTCACCCCTGGCCCGACGAGTCGGTATGCGATGCGTCGCCGGCGTTCGCCGGTTTCATCGGTCCGCCGCAGCACCACACCCTGTGAGCGCGCTGATCCGGCCGGAGTCACACGGACATCATAGTGCAGCTCCCTGCGGGCGGCGTCATGCATTAGGCGCGCTTCGGCCGATCCTGCGCGAGCGATGTAGCCCACGCCAGCTGGCGCGCGGCCGTTCACGAGCGCTGGCGTCGTAGTCGGCGGACGACGCCTCCCGCCACCCAGTGATTGCTCGAACGCGAAGGCGATAGCCAACAGGCGCGGGTCGGACCACGGACGTCCGAGGAGCTCGAGTCCAACGGGAAGTCCATCGTTCGTGAATCCAGCGGGGAGCGAGAGCGCGGGGAATCCGCTGTGCGAACTGAGCTGACACGTCGTCCCCGCCTGCGGATCACCGACGATTGCCGGTCGTCGCTGCATGGTGGGATAGACGAGTGCGTCGAGGCGCAGACTATCGAAGAGCGACACCAGGCGGTCGCGCAACGCCTGCTGCTTGGCCAACGCTCTGCGGTATGCGTCGCTATCTCGCGCTTGAACTGCATCAAGCGTCCTGAACGTGGCGTCGAGCGCGTCATGATGTAGTCCATGATCGATTATCTGGCGCAGTGAAGTGACGGGCGCTCGCGGCACGCGCGCGAGGTAGTCCATCAAGTCCCACTTGAATTCGTAGGTGATCACGCTCGACGCACTCATGAGTGAATCGAAGTCGGGGATGAACACATCTATGACCTCGGCGCCGAGTGCGCCCATCGCACGCGCAACAGCGCGCACGGTGTCGGCGATGTCGCCATCCGTGTTGCTGAAGAGGTTGCGCAGGATTCCCAGCCGCGCGCCACGCAGCGCGTTGCGATCGAGCGACTCGACGAAGCGCGGCGGCGCACGCTGCGCGAACGCAGCTGTCACAGCGTCGGCGGTATCGTGTCCCACGGTGACGTCGAGCGCGATTGCAAGGTCGGCAACAGTGCGTGCCAGCGGCCCGGTTACATCCTGCGTGAGCGAGAGCGGAATGACGCCGTCTCGGCTCACCATTCCGCTGGTTGGCCGCAGTCCGTAGAGGGAGCCGTACGCGGCAGGAACGCGGATGGACCCGCACGTGTCACTCCCCCAGCCCACAACGGCGAAACTGGCCGCGATGGCGACGCCAGTCCCGCCACTCGACCCGCCGGGACAGCGGCGCGCGTCGTACGGGTTGCGTGTCTGGCCGCCTAACGAGCTCACCGAGGTGTATCCTGCCGCTAGCTCATGCATATTCGTTTTGCCGAGGATCACGGCGCCTGCGTCACGTAGTCGGCGGACGATGAAGGCGTCGTCAGCCGGTTGGAGCGAGGCCAATGCCAAAGACGAAGCGCTCGTCGGCATGTCGAATGTGTCGTAGTTGTCCTTGAGGACAATCGGAATTCCGTGCAGCGGCCCGCGAACGCGTCCTGCACGTCGCTCGCGGTCTAGAGCGGCCGCATCGCGCTCCGCGTTAGGATTCAATCGAATCATCGCGTTGAGCACCGGGCCCTGCTGATCGTAGGCGGCGATGCGCGCCCGGTGCGCTCGCACCAGGTCCACGGATGTGAAACGGCCTTTGGCCATGGCGTCTTGCAGACCGGTGATCGTCCCTTCCACGACGGCGTGATGCAGGGGTGCCGATGGTTGTGCCCCCGCTTCCGCAAACACCATGGAGAAGCCGAGCGCAACAGCGCCCACGGTACCGGTAAACGTGTCCTGCTGCATGCTCGGCATTTCGGGTATCTCCGGTGGAATAGCTGCGTCGGCGTCGGCATGACAACCACGCACTTTAAATTGGCTCACGAGCGAGCCTCGCGGAGAGGAAGACCGCCGTCATGCTCTCGTGCACGGGCGTTTCGTTGTGCATTCTTGTTGGCCATGCCTAGTGACGTAGCGCGGCTGAGCGCGGCTTTCGCCGGCCGCTACCAGGTCGAACGCGAGATCGGCGCTGGTGGGATGGCAACCGTGTACGTCGCGCGCGACGTGAAACATGATCGCGACGTCGCGCTCAAGGTGTTGCGGCCCGAGGTCGCGCTGGCATTCGGCGCGGAGCGGTTTGCGCGCGAGATCGGCATCGCCGGCCGCCTAACGCATCCGAACATCCTGCCGATGTTCGACTCGGGGACTATCCGGCTGGACGGTGGCACAGTCCCGTTTTATGTCATGCCGTACATCGAGGGCGAATCGCTTCGCGTGCGTCTGGGCCGCGAGCGGCAGCTCACGCTTGCGGACACCCGTCGCATCGTTCGGGACATCGGCGAGGCGCTCGCCTTCGCGCACGCGCACGGGATCGTGCATCGCGACGTGAAGCCGGAGAACATCCTCCTCGTCGGCGAGCGCGCGTTGCTCGCGGATTTCGGCATCGCGCGCGCCGCTGCGACAGGCACTGTGGCAAGTGATCGCCTAACGGCCACAGGCATTGCGATCGGCACACCAGTGTACATGAGTCCCGAGCAGGCCGCCGCGGACCCGGCAGTCGACGCGCGCTCCGACAGTTACGCGCTCGCGGTTATGGCCTACGAGATGCTCGCTGGCGAGCCGCCATTTACCGGTGCGACGCCGCAGGCGATCCTGGCGCGCCAGATCACAGGTGACGTGCACCCGCTGACGACGATTCGCCCGCATGTGGTGACACGCTCCATGGATGCGGCGATCCGTCGAGCGCTGTCACCGGCGCCGGCGGATCGATTTCCCCGGGTGCTCGACTTTGTCTCGGCCTTCGAGTCGGCCGAGGCCGCGCAATCAGTCAGCGCGCGCGCCCTGGGCGGCGGGCGTTCGCGGATCGCCGCGTTAGGTGGGGTCCTCGCCGCTCTGGCAATTGCCACGGTGCTCGCCATACGCGGCGGTGGCGTGCCTAACGACGAGCGCCTGGGACTCGGCGTCATGCCGTTCCGTGCGCTCGCCGGGGCGACCGAATGGTCCGAGACGCTCCCGGACCTCCTCTCCACGTTTCTTGACGGCACGCCGGGAGTACGCGTCGCTGATCCGTGGGCGCTCTGGCGTTCACTGCGGCCGACAGGCAACGAGCGAGCGCGCAGTCCGGACCCCAATGAGGCGGACCGGCTCGCCCGACGTGCGGGTGTGCGTCGCTACGTGATGGGCGCCATCCTCCGTTCGGGCGAACGACTCGACCTGACGCTGCGCATCTACGGCGTCGGTGTTGCCGAACCTGTCGCGTCCTTCACGATGAACGGTTCGGTTGATAGCACCGCCCAACTCGCCCAGCGCACAGCTGTCCAGGTTCTGGAGCGCATCTGGGAAGGAACGAATGGCGGTCCGTCGGTGCCGCGGATGGAGTCGGTCATGACGCAATCTCCCGATGCGCTTAAGTCCTACCTCGCCGCGCGTGAAGCGATGCGCCGTGGCCTCCCCGACAGCGCCAACGCGGCCATTACGCGCGCGATCAGCATCGACTCCACGTTCGCGTTAGGCTTGCTCGAGGCAGTGATGATTCGCAGCTGGGTGCAGTCAGCTCGCGGTCAACAGTACAGCGGCCTGCGAGAGCTCGCCGAACGCGCAATGGCCAGCAGAGATTCGCTGAGCGAGCGGCAGCGCCTCCGCCTGGAAGCAACACTCGCTTCTCTGGAGACCGACGGAAGGCGGGCCGCGTCTGCCTGGCAGCAGCTCCTCGAGCGCGACAGCACCGATCTTGGTGCGACGAATGGTCTGTCGTATGTGAGCCTGGTTTACGGCTGGCAGTACGGCGCGACGCTCACGGACATGCTGCGAGCCGCAGAGCGCGCCGTGCAAATCGATTCTACGGACGGACCAGCGCTCTTTCGACGCGCGCATCTCTCGCTCGGCACGGGGGACCTGTCTGACGTGCGGCGACAGTTGGCGCGACTCAAGGCGCTCAACACCGACGCGCCGCTGATTCGCGCGATCGTGCGCAGCATCGAGGCACTCCTGGCCAACGATCAGGAGTTCGCTGCCATGGTCGACTCGCTCGCTGTTACACCGGTCATCGAGTGGACGGGGATTTACCGTAACTTGCGCGCGTATCGTCCCGATCGCGCGATCGTGCTGTGTGAGCGCTCCCTGCGTCTGACGCCGCCTGGTCCCTTTCAAGACTTTGCAGTCAATGCGCTCGTCTCTGTACTGGGCGCGGCCGGCAACCTCCAAGCGATCGATTCAATCTGGAGCGCCGGCGCCTTTGCGTCACTCGGTGGCCCTCCAGTACGGCTCGCGCAACGCATCCTCCATGCCGCGTTGTTAGGCATCGAGGACTCCGCGCTAACTACGCGCGCGCTCAAAACGTTGTCGGATTACGTGCCAATCGACTCAGCGCTAGCGTACTTCAATCCGCGGCCTGTCTGGTCGGTGTCGTACACACTGGGCGCGTGGCATGCGCAACGGGGTGACACGGCGGTTGCGCGAAAATGGCTGGCGATCATCTCGGAGTTCCAGCCGGGAGGTTCTCCCCGCACATGGCGCGAGTCGATTAAGGCCGATATCGCCAGCCGGCTGGCGCAGCGCGCCGGTAACGCGGACAGCGCTCGCGCGCTTGCGGCTCTTGCGTTCAACCTGTGGACCATTCACACGGAGAACACGACGGACGCCGATCTCGAGCCTGCGATGCGCTTCCGCTACGCGCAGTTGCTCCTGGATGGTGGAGCGCGCGACAGTGCCGCGCGGATTCTGCGGTCCTTTATCCCACCGACGTCATGGGTCGGCAGCTATGTGTCGCCGGCGCATATGGCGTTAGGCGGCATGGCGGAGCAGGCGCGCGATGCCGCGGCCGCGGCACAGCACTATGACCGGGCCGTACAGCTTCTCTCGCTCGGTGGCCCTCCCGTGTCCGCCCAGCTGGCCGAGGCTGAGGCAGCGCTACGCCGTACGGTGCGCGAGCCGGTACGGCGCTACGGACAGAAGTAGAGGCGCGCTCAAGTCGCGCCTCACGCGACGCTACGGCTGATCCAGCGCTTTGATTCCTCCAGTGCCGAGGATTGCGCGCGCCTCCTTGACGCGCTCATCCAGCTCGGTGCGCAACACCTTGTAGCGCTCGACGGCGTCGCGGCCGGGCTTCTGGTCCGCGTTCAACGTCATGCTGTAGAGGTACTGGATGTGCGCCTGCAGCTCCGGCTTGCTGTAGCGGATCGGCGGCGTCACGAGCTTCGCACGAAGCGCGTTGAGCTTGCCTAACGTGTCTGCTCCGGCGCCGCCGGCGTTTCCCAGGCGGCCGCGCGCGCCGTCGATCTGCGCGACCAGCTGGTTGACCTCGCTCACCATGTCGCGCGTGCGCAGGTTGTGCTCCAGCTGCTCATGCAGGAGCGCGAGGGTGATGCCATCCGTTGACGCACGCGGGTCAGCGCGCACCATAAGGGGCTGTGTCGCGCTCCAACTCCCCGACGTTAGGCGCACCCGGTATGTCCCCGCCACCGCGAGCGGGCCGTTGCGCCCGCTCTGATTCGGATTCGCGGTCCACGGGCCCGGCAGTCTGTAGTCCCAGAAGAAACGATTGTGGCCCGCATGCTTCGGAATCGCCGGCGTTCCAACACGAACCATCTCCGGGCGACGCATTCCCGGCTCGGCCGGCGGCTCCGCGCGCTCACCTCCTGTCTCACTCGAAAATGAGCGCACAACACGACCCGCTGCATCGAGCACGTCCAGTGTGATGGGACCGCCCGGCGCGCTGGCGAACCAGTAATCAATCTGCGCCCCGGTCGGTGGGTACTGCGGATCGGCCGGATTGGTGCGGTTCGACTCGACGCCGCCGAAGCCGCCCTGGTATCGAAAACGAATGGCTTCGCGCGGCGTGTACAGGTGCGCCGGCGCGCGCGCGATCGCGTCAGCGATCTGATGCAGTGGCGTCAGGTTATCGAGAATCCAGAAGGAGCGACCCTGCGTCGACAGGATGAGGTCCTTTTTGTGAACCTTCATGTCCGTAATCGGCACGTGAGGCAGATTCAGCTGGAACGGCTGCCAGCGCCTCCCGTTGTCGAACGATACGAACATCGCGAACTCCGTTCCCGCATAGAGCAAACCAGGACGATCGGGATCCTCGCGCACCACGCGCGTGGGATGATCGCTGGGAATCCCGTTATCCCCCGGCGTCAACAGCGTCCAGGACTTGCCGTAGTCGTCGGTGCGCCAGAGGTACGGCTGGAAGTCGCCTAACAAGTAGCAATGCGCCGCGTAATATGCCGAACCTGCGCGGTGCGGTGACGGTTCGATATTCTGCACGCGGCAGCCAGGAGGCTGATCCGCCGGCGTGATTTTGTTCCACGTGCGGCCGTTGTCGCGGGTAACGTGAAAGGGGCCATCGTTGGATCCGACCCAGATCACGCCCGGCTCGAGCAACGATTCACGGATTGCGTAGAGCGTGCTGTAATACTCCTCGCCCGTGACGTCGAGCGTAATCGGCTCGCCGCTGGCGAACTGCTGGCGCTCCGGTGGGAACCACGTGAGGTCTGGTGAGATCTTCTCCCAAGTGACTCCTTCGTCGCGTGTGCGATGCACGTGCTGCGACCCATAGTACAGCGTGTTCGCGTTATGCGGGGACGCTTCCATCGGCGAGACGCGCTGGAAACGGTAGATCAGGTCCTTTCCAGGATTGCCATACAGCGACTGCGCGCCGACCCAGTACTGTCGCTCCTGCCCGCTCGACATGCGCATGCGCGAGAACTGGCCTTTGCATGAGCCGTACACGGTGTCCGGATTCGTCGGATGCGGGAAGATCGGCCCCGTCTCGCAGCCTGGTCCCGACGTCCATTCCTGCATCGGATCATCAGGACTGCCTGACGAGAGCGGGAAGCTCGACATGATCAACGTCGAATTGTCTTGCTGCGCGCCGTAGATGCGGTAGGGGAACTGATTGTCAGTGTAGATCTGATAGATCTCGGCGGTAGGCTGGTTGTACTGCGTCGACCACGTGCGTCCGCCGTTGAGGGTGACGTTGGCGCCGCCATCGTTCGATTGCACCATGATGTCCGGGTTGTTCGGATTGATCCACAGATCATGGTTGTCACCGTGTGGCGTGCGTTCGCTGCGCCAGGTCTTCCCGCCGTCGGTGGACTTGTAGTACCCCTCGCTCATCGTCCACAGCGTGTTCGCATCTTTGGGATGCACGGCAATGCCTGTGTAATAGAACGGCCGTGTGAGCATGGGACCGAAAGTGCTGACGAGCTGCCAGGTTTCGCCGGCATCGTCGGAGCGATACACGCCGCTCCCAGGTTTTGCCTCCAGCATCCAGTAGACCACGTTAGGCGCAGCTGGCGTGACGCCGATGTTGCTCTTTCCGATCAGCCCGTTAGGCAGACCGTTCGTGAGCTTGCGCCACGTCGTGCCGCCGTCCGTCGACTTGTAGATCCCCCCCTCGCGCGCCCCGGAGATGATCGTCCACGGCTTGCGCTCGGCGCGCCACGTCGACGCGTACAACACGTTGGGATTCCCAGGCTGGAACTCCACGTCGACAACGCCGCTGCTGTCTGTCACGGCCAGTACGCGTTCCCAGTTGCGACCGCCATCGCGCGAGCGATACAGCCCCCGGTCGGGCGTCGGTTTGAATGGATTCCCGATCGCGGCGACGAAAACGATGTCCGGGTTCGTGGGATGGATCTCGAGCCCGCCAATGCTGCCCGTGTTCGTTAGGCCGACGTGGGTCCACGTCTTCCCCGCATCGGTTGACTTCCAGACACCTTTGCCGATGGAGACGTTGGAACGCAGACCATCGGAGCCAGTGCCGACATACACGATGTTCGCATCAGAGTCGGCCACGTCGATGTCGCCCATCGATCCCACGGTGATCTGCCCGTCACTGACCGGGATCCACGTCTGCCCCGCGTCGGTCGTCTTCCACACGCCACCCCCGGTCGCACCCATATAGAAGCTGTGTGGCTCTTGTATGACGCCCGCCACGGTGGTCACGCGCCCGCCGCGCGCGGGGCCGATCATCCGGTACTTGAGCCCTTTGAAATGCGCCGCGTCAACCGCCGCGGTGAGGGTCGGCGCAGTGACGCGCGCTCGCGCCGGCCGGTTCACGGGAAGCGGAGCCTCCACGGTGCGGCTCTGCGCGGCACTCGTTAGGAACGGGGCGCCCAGTGTCAGTGCACTTCCCATCGATAGAAGCGTGCGGGAGACAAGCCGTGTCGACATCACCAACTCCTGCGAGGCGTGATGAGTAGAGTAAAAAGGGTGCCTTCCTGCTCGCGCTCACGCTAGGGCAGCGCGGATCCGAAACTGACGGGACATCCCAGACAGGGCGGCACCTCTATTATCGTTCTGGCCGATAGTAGCGTTGTCCCAACCAACAGGAGCTGCGATTGCGCTCGTTGCCCTCGCTCGCGGTTGGTCTGATTGCCCTTGCGTGCGCCAAGTCGCCGGACACCAAGTCGATACGCTCAGACACTGCGCACGGCGACGTTTTCGCCAGCCAGTCGGAGAGCGTTGGTTACGCCGTTGTCGACTCGATTTTTCGCGTGCACTGTATCCGCTGTCACAGTGGAACGGAGCCGGCCCACGGCGTCGATCTGAGCAGTTATGAGCGCGTTATGCATGGTCGTGAGGGGAATGGACCGATCGTGACGGTAGGCAACCCGGCTGGAAGCACGCTGATCGACATCCTGCGAAGCGGCAGCAAGCTGGCGCCCTCCGCGCACACCGATTCTATCGGGCAGTTCGCAGCGGCCGATCTCGCAGCGCTGGCCAATTGGATCGGTTCCGGAGCACAACCGGTCGGCAGCGGCGAGGAGCGCCTTACGGCGATGCTGCGACTGTATGTCGTAGCGCTAGCTGTCGCGGAGCAAGGCTTCTACGCATGGCGGAAGCGTTACACGACGTCGTTCGACTCGCTGCGCGTTATTCCGGTTGGCGGAGTTAAGATCGCCTTCGTGCGAGCAGACACCGGGCGCTGGGAAGCGAGTATCACGCACCCGCAACTGCGTGAGAAGTGCGTCGTGAGCGGCCACTCGCGCGCTCCGGTCAAGCCGCTGGACCTCACAACGGCCGCGCAGTTCTGTAGCAGCGACCAGTAGCCACCAGGCGAGTGCCTAACTAGGAAGGCGTGGCAAAGAGAGCGAGCGCCGGCGTGCTGCTGTATCGCAGGCAGTCCGGTCTGGAGGTCCTTCTTGTTCATCCCGGCGGCCCGAACTGGGCCAGGAAGGACCTGGGAGCGTGGACCTTACCCAAAGGGGAGGTCACCGAGGATGAAGATCCGCGCGCAGCTGCGCAGCGAGAGTTTGAGGAGGAGACGGGGTGCGCGTTGGGCGGCGTTTTTCAGCTGCTGGTGCCGATCAAGCAACCCAGCGGCAAAGTTATTCACGCGTGGGCGGTGGAGGGGGAGTGTGATGCCGCTGCGGTGCGCAGCAACACCTTCGCACTCGAATGGCCACCCAAGTCAGGACGCATGCAGGAGTTTCTCGAGGTTGACCGCGCGGCGTGGTTCGATATTCCGGAGGCTCGTCGTCGTATCCTCGCCGGGCAAGTCGGATTTCTGGAACAGCTGGTATTGTTGTTAGGCGCCTACTCGCGAGGCGACCGCGACGACATCCAGCGAACGCCGCCATGGCCGCCATAAACCGACCGTCCCCGGCCATCCGAGATCGACAAGCAGGCGTATCCTCCCCGCGCTCACGACCCAGAAATTCGTGGAGCGGTAGCCCACGTTGACCACCGTAACGGGAGACGCTGGCGCCGACACCGGCCAGCAACCTAGTTCCCTTCCCCTGAAGAATCGCGTACCCATGTAGTGCGCTCACGCCACCCAGGTGCACAATGCTCGCGCTCACCCTCTTGTTGCTTCAATCGCAGGCTGTCGTTCTCGACAACGACTTTGTGCGCGTGACGCGCGATGCCGCGCCGTGCGCGCCAGCTGCGTCGGCACCATGTGGCGATCGTGTCATCGTGGCGTTGAGCAACCTCCTGCTACGAGTCGGAAGCGAGACGCGTGCGCTGTCGCGCGGTGGCATCGCGGTTTTCGCAGCGGGCGAATCACACCAACCGCCAACTGGCGGCCATTACTTCGAGGTGGCGGTCAAACCGAAACACCCGCCTGTCATTTCACTCAGCGAGAATATTCCTCCAGCGAAAAACGCAGTGCTTCACGACGGCGCACGCCTGTTCATCTTCGAAGAGCGCCTAGAGGTAGGAGACACGCGGGCGCGACATAGTCACCGCCAACGCGTTGTGATACAGCTCAATCGCACGCGTCTGCTGCAGTGGCCGGATGGGCAAGCAGCAATCACTCGCGAGATCGTTCCCGACACTGCCGCGTTCAATCCCGCTGTCATTCACGCCGTGAAGAACGTTGGCGATTTGCCGCTTCGCGGCATCGTGATCGAACTCAAGGGAAAGCCGTACTAATAAGACCGATGCGCATCCTGTTCGCCGAGGACGATCGGCAACTGCGTTCGACAGTGGCGCGCGGCCTGCGAGAAGCATCGTATACCGTCGACCTCGCTGCGAATGGCGCGCAGGCCCTCGCGCTGGCGTCGAGCGCACACTACGACGCCATTGTACTCGACATTCTCTTGCCTGCGCGTGATGGCATTTCAGTCTGTCGCTCCATCCGCGACCAGGGAAATCGCGTTCCCATCCTCATGTTGACGGCACTGGATGCCGTAGAACAGCGCATCCGCGGGCTCGACGCCGGTGCGGACGACTACCTAACGAAGCCATTCGCGTTTGGCGAGCTACTCGCGCGTCTGCGCGCGTTGATACGGCGTAATGCCGATGAACTTGGCGAAGAGCTGCGCGTGGGAGACCTCGTTATCGATACTCCGCGTCACCGGGTGCGCCGCGACAAACGCAATATTGATTTGAGCGGCAAGGAGTTCGCCTTTCTCGTATTGCTGGCGCGTAACGCTGGTCGCGTCGTCAGCCGCAGCGAGCTCCTGGCAGACCTATGGGAAGACACACAGCTCACGAGCTCCAATATCATCGACGTGTACGCCAGCCGCCTGCGGCGGAAAATCGATGAGGGGGAAGACGTTACGCTGTTTCGCACGTTGCGTGGCATCGGGTACATGCTCGAGCCGCCGACGCCTAACGAGGCTGACGAGATCGCGGCCAAACACGTGCGCCGCAGATCCTAATGCTGAGCCTAACGCCGAGGAGCGTACGCGCGCGCCTAACGCTGTGGTACACGCTTGTTCTGAGCGTGCCACTCGGCGCCTTTGCACTGCTCTCCTATGTCATCTACGAACGGACGCTCAAGGACCGGACCGACGCGTTCAACCGTGACGCGCTGACTGTATTCGCCCGCGAGTTGGCAGCGGAACGCCGCCAGATTCCAGCCATCACAGACGCGATCCGTGCAACCGTGCACGATGTTCGCTTTCACGAGCTCGATGTGCTTGTGCTCGACGATTCCGGCACTGTCGTCGCGATGAGCGCGCCCCCAGCGGAAGAAGGCAACCTAACGCGATCCGCGCTGTTGGCGGATTCAGCGGCTCTTGTCGCGGCACTGCGTGAGCGCAGGACCACGCCGTTCTCGACGACGCTGGTGACCGAGCGCGGTACGTACCGTCTATCGGCGCAACGCTATGACGGCGGTGAGCGACGATTCCTGCTCGCCGCCGCCTATCCGCTGATGGCAGTGGAAGCGACGCTGCAGCGCATCCGGCGACTGTACTTCGTCACCATCCCGTTGCTCATCATCACAGCAGCGGCCGGAGGTTACTTCCTCGCCAAGCGCAGCTTCGCTCCGGTATCGGCAATGGCCGCGCGCGCGGAGGAGATCGGAGCAGCAACGTTACACGAGCGACTACCGATTGCGGCCGATGACGAGCTCGGTGCGTTGGCGCGCGTGCTCAATCAGTTGCTCGATCGACTCGAGAGCTCTTTCGTGCAGCAGCGACGGTTCATGGCCGACGCCTCGCACGAGTTGCGCACGCCGGCGGCGATCCTTCAAGCCGAAGCCGACGTCACGCTAGCGAATGACGCACGATCCCATACCGAATTCAAGCAATCGATGGGCGTTGTGCAAGATGCCGCTCGGCGCCTAACGCGCGTCGTCGACGACATCTTTCTGTTGGCCCGCTCGGACGCCGGAAACCTCGTCGGTCAGGCCGAGAGTTTGTATCTCGAGGATGTCGTGCACGAGACAGCTCGGGCCGTGCGACCGATAGCGGATCAGCGTGGGGTGCGAATACGACTCGGTGACGTCGTGGAAGCGCCGTTCCGGGGGAATGCTGACTTATTAGGGCGCGTGTTGCTGAATCTGCTCGACAATGCGATCAAGCACTCGCCGCCTGGTGCCACCGTCGAGGTCAGCATGACCGTCGAGGACGGGTGCTACGCGATCGTCGTCGCGGATGTCGGGCCCGGCATTCCGGCGGAGGCGCAGGAACGGATCTTCGATCGTTTCTTCCGACTTGACAGCGCACGAGCGCACACCGAGTCGAGTGCCACGAGCGGAGCTGGTTTAGGCCTCGCGATTGCACGCCGTATCGTCGAGATGCACGGCGGCCAACTGGAGCTCGTCGCCTCGCAGCCGGGCCGAACGCTATTTCGCGTCCGTTTGCCAGTCGCGGCCTAACGCGCCCCGTCAACAACTGACGGGTTCCGCGCGGTGATGGCCGAGCTTGCCGCTTGCGCGGCGGCTCTCTAGCTTGCCATTCAGGATTTGTTCAGGAACTTCCAGCTTCCGGTCAGTGAGGACGTAATGCCCAGTCGCGCGCAGGCAGCGTCGATTGCCACTCTTTTAGTGTTTTTGGCGCCGCATGAAGCCTTGTCTCAGGCGAGAGCGGACTCGGCACGCCGCGACACCACAGCAACGAAGCTCAAGGCGATCAGCGTCACGGCAACGCGCGCCGCAGGTTTGGTGGGAGGGGCGAGCGCGGTGATCGTCACGCCGACAGAACTGCGCTCATCACCAGCGCCACTTCTGGAGCAGGCGTTGCGAGAGGCGCCATTCGTGCACGTGCGTCAAAACTCGCGTGGCGAAATGGAGCTCTCGGTGCGCGGATCGGATTCGCGACAGGCTGCTGTCATGCTCGACGGCGTGCCAATGACCCTGGGGTGGGACCATCGCGCCGATCCATCGCTGATCCCGGTCACCGGATCTCAGAGTCTGGTAATCGTTCGCGGACTTGGCTCGCTGCTCAACGGGCCGAATACGTTAGGTGGAACGATCGAAGTCGCGCATACTGATGCGGTCGTGGAGACGAGCGGAGGGAACTGGTGGCTCGGTGGCGGCATCGATGAGAATGCAGCGGTTGTCTCAACGCTCGGCGGGGCGCGCCGCTTCGCCGATGTAGCCGGCGGATCGCTGTCGCTACAGGGCGGCGTCGGATACCGCAAGCGCGACGGCTTCACGCTGCCTAACGGGGCAGCCGACAGCTCCAGCGATGACGGGCTGCGCACGAACAGTGACTTGCGGCACAAGGACGGATTCGCCCTCGTGCGCTGGAGTAACGCGATGCGCCGGTCGGTCGGCCTAACGCTGTCGGCATTTGATGCCGAGCGTGGCGTCCCGCCCGAAGAGCACATCGCCGCGCCGCGTCTTTGGCGCTACCCGTATAGCCGCCGCGCCGTTGCGGCGCTCTCGCTGAGTAGCGGTGCCTTCACCACGCCGTTCGGGCTCGGCACGTTCGACGTCGGCCTTGGCTATAACGCGGGGAAACTCAAGATCGAGTCTTTTAGCGATCGCACGTACACGAGCATCACCGGCGAGGAGCTGGGATACGAGCGAACGTGGACCCAGCGCGCCCGCCTCTCGCATTCGTTAGGACGTGCGACACTGAAAGCCGCACTCACGCTGGCCGACGTGCGCTATGAGGAGACGCTGGCTCCGGATCCTGCGGTGAATTACCGCCAGCAGCTGTGGAGCACCGGTGCGGAGATCGAAGCGCCGTTAGGTGACCGCACGACGATCTCAGGCGGCGTCGTGTACGATCGATCGAGCACACCGGAGACCGGAGGACGCGCCTCACAGGAGCCGCTCGACAATATCGGCTGGCGCGCGGGACTTTCGCGTGACTTCAGTGACATGTGGCGCGCACATGCGAGCGTGAGTCAGCGCGCGCGATTCCCTGCCCTGCGAGAACTGTATTCCGGTGCGCTTAATCGCTTCATGCCCAATCCCGACCTCAAGCCGGAGACGCTCCTGGGGTTCGAGACGGGACTGATTATGAATGCTGCCAGCGCCACTACGAGCAGCACGGTGCAGCTCATCGGGTTTCGTCACAACCTGGAGGACGCAGTCGTTAGGATCACGCTCCCTCCGCCGGATCGGCGTTTCCGCCGCATCAACCGCGATCGCCTAGAGAGCTCCGGCGTGGAGCTGCTCGCCGGCTTTGTCTTCGGTACTGACCGCGCGCGCGCCGTGACGCTCCATGGCGACGCCTTGCTGCAGAACATCACGATTCGCGATCAGACGGTTGCGGGAGAGCCGACGCGTCACGCTGAGAACAATCCGGAGACGCGCGGGACGATCGAGCTTGGCGTTCCACTTCCACTCGCGCTGCGAGCAATTGGGAACGCGCGGTACACGGGGACACAGTTCTGTCTCAATGCGGATACGGGGAACGAGATGCGGCTTGCCAGCCAGGTTGAGTCTGACGTGGCCGTCGAGCGCAACTTCGCCATGCTGGGACGCGGCGGATTCAGCGCGTTGCGCGTTCTCGTGTCGCTGGACAACGTGGGCGATGCGGTCGTGTTCGATCAGTGTGGTCTGCCGCAGCCTGGTCGTACGCTGCGGCTGATGTTCTCACTGCGCTAGTAACGCGGCGTCGTTACGCGATTGTGATGACGTTGTGGCCCACCCAGACTGGTCCCTGCCTCATGCGAGCCCCCTAAAGCGAATTCCGGAACGATCACAAGCGGCAGCACAGATTGACTCAGCGTGGATCTGCGCTGGCGCTTTTGCCTAGGGGTGGGGAATCACTCGAAGTTCCCCAGCCATTACGTCGTTAAACGCTTGACTTCGCTTTCTCACAACTCTTGTCAACGGCGTGCGCGCGATGGCTAGCTCTTACTCCTGCTGCCGCATGATCCCCGTGCTCGCCTAACGAAGTAGCGCCCCTCGAACACTCGCGCTCGCCAGACGTGTCACTGTGACATTGGACACTCTCTGTCAAACATCTTACACTGTACTTTGGCGTCGCACTTTTTCACGGCGGCCGGCTGCAGTCCCTGGCTCTCGGGTATGGCATGAAAACCAGCATCGCATTGTCTCGCTGTGGCGTCCTCGCCGTCGTCGTGTTCCTCGGTGGTTGTCGGGCAGACAGCTCAGGTCCCGATAGTCGAGCGACACTCAACGCCATCAGCGACGCGGACCCTGATCGCCCACTTACGAGTTGCCAGGTCGTACGCAACCTCGGCCAGGACGGCTTTCAGCAAACGTACCGCTACAACAGCCGCGGATTGGTGAGCCAATGGGCTGACGGCTTCGCAACCTATATCCCGGTGTACGACGCCCGCGGGACTCTCGTTCGCGCGCGATACGTCTTCGGCGACATAGCGCTGGCAAACATCGCGTACAGATATGACGGCCTTCGTATTACTCGTGAAGACTGGTTCGTGGGGGACACGGACATCCTCGAGGATGTACTCGTTAACACATGGAACGCACAAGGCAAGTTGATGCGACGCGAAAGCATAGCGTTCGGTGTCTTTACGACATTTCAATACGATGCGTTAGGCAACGCCTTCCAGGTCGACGTCCGCGGGACCGATGGCTTCTTGTTTCTCGCGAACACGTACACATTCATCGCACCGGTCAAGAGTCCTGATCTCACGTTGCGCGGTCTCCCGTATGGACCGCAGTTCATCAACTACGTATTCAATCCGCGCCGCCAAACATCGGCCAAGGCCGTCGTGACCGATGTGGACGGGAGCCTGGTTACGCTCTTCGATCAGGACCCCAGGCGCTCCGTTCTCGTAGCGGGTCAGCAGCAGTTCGCTCTGTATCAGAACTTCTTCGACAAGCTGAGCAGAACGTTCTACGCGCAAACGTGGACATATCAGAATTGTCCGGGGAACAACTTCCCGCCCGACGTGCCACCGCCTCCGCCGAATGTCGCGACCAACCGAGCAGCGGCGCCTGTGGATTTCGCGCTGCGCGGATCGATGAGAAACGTTAGGCAGCAGATCGCGGCGCTCAAGCGGCAATACGGCCGCTAATTCAGCCAGCGCTCCTTTCGCTCGATATCTGCCAGGCGCGATAGGCGGAAGCGCGCGTCCGCTCCTTTCTCCTGCAGCATCGGTTCGCCGCGTTCCCACAACGCAATGAACTCGCGATACCGGCGAGCGCACCGAAAGGCAGTCGTAGGCGATCAGACCGCCGCGCTCACCGTACCTAAGATGCGCCTGCCGCTGCTACCGCCCGGCGAATCTCAGGGACACGCCCCAACACGGCGTTTGCTTCCGCCACTGCCTTCGGCAGATCCACCCGGAGCGCATCGATGCGGCGCATCTGGGTCGCCGTCGGTAGCGCGGTCACCTGCGTCACCTGCCCCTTGAGTCCATTCGCCAACGTCCTGACGTTAGGCGGGCCGCCGAAGCCACCACCTCCTCCACCACCTCCCCCCGCCACACCGAACGCGCGTCGCGCGGAATCGAACTGAGCACTGAACTCGCGCCACGCCGTACGCTCGCTCGCGCTCGACTTGGTCGTATCGCGCATCCTCTCGCGCACCGCATTGAGCTGCTCGTTGGCCTGGAACAACCGCTCCGCGATCTCGTTGGCTTGCGCTTGCATCCCATGCAACTCCATCTGAATGTCGAACCACACCTTGCGGTCCGCCTCGGCGATTGTGATCTCGGGATCGCCGCGCACAGCAAGCGTCGTCGAGCCGATTTGTCGTCCGTCAACCGTTAGGCGTGCTGTATACGTCCCTGGAAGCACCATCGGGCCGTCATTGCTGCCGCCAAAGAATCCTCCCCCTCCCCCACCACCGCCTAACGTGCCAAGTTGCGGCGCGCGGTTCGGCTCCACGCGCAGATCCCAGCCCAGCGCGTTGAAACCTGCTTGTGGTTTCGTCGTCGAGTCGCTCTTGACGTCGCGCACAGTTTGGCCGCTCGCGTCGACGATCGTTAGGGTCGCACTCGCCGTTAGGGGGTTCGTCGGCGCCGGAATCCGGTACTGCACCACAGCCCCTCGTTCGGGATTGCGTCCGAGGTACTTCATATCTCCCTCGAAATCGCGCATGCGCTCGCTCGACGCGCGCCGCTGGGCGATCGCTGTGTTCGAGAAGACGTGACCGTTGCTCGCGATGGCCCGTGCATATTCCTGGAACGGCGTGAGATCATCGAGGATCCAGAGGGCGCGTCCGTGCGTGGCTAGAATCATCGCGTTCTCGCGCGGGTGCAGCGCGACCTCGTAGATCGGTACCGTCGGGAAGCGCCCCTTCACGGAGACCCAGTGTTTGCCGCGATCGTACGTGAACCAGAGTCCGCTCTCGGTTCCCAGATACAGCACGTCGGGGTTCTTGAGGTCTTCGGCTATTGTGCGTGCGACCTCACCTTTCGGCAGATCGCTAGCGATAGCCGTCCACGTCGCGCCGAAGTCGCTGCTCGAGAACACATACGTGCCGAAGTCGCCTAACCGGTGGCCGTCGAACGTCACGTACACCGTGCCTTCCGCGACGCGCGACGGTTCCACACGTGAGACATACGTCCACTTGGGGAGGCCGGCGATCTTACTCGTTAAGTTGGTCCACGTCCCGCCGTCGTCGCGCGACACGTGAACTTGTCCGTCATCGGTACCCGCCCAGAGGACGCCGCGCCTAACGGGTGATTCCTGCAGACTCGAGACGTTCCCGAAATTGCTAACGCCGTCATTCGTGGCGATCCGGATGTCACGCCCTTTCACACCCATCAGTTCAAGTGTGTCGCGGTCGATCTGCAGGGAGAGATCGGGTGAGATTATCCGCCAGGAATGGCCGCGATCCGTCGACTTGAAGACCCTGTTCGCCGCCGCGAACACTGTATTGGCGTCGTGCGGCGAAAGAAAGAGCGGCGTATCCCAGTTCCAGCGATACGGTCGCTCGGCGGGCAGCGGCTCCGGGCGGATGCTCGTGCGCTCGTTCGTTAGGCGATCGATGCGGTTCATGTTGCCGCCCTGCGACTCGGCGTACATGACGCGCGGGTTCGACGGGTCGACCATGCCGACAAAACCGTCCCCGCCACCGATGATGAACCACTCGTCGTTTGCGATCCCCCACTCGTTGCGCACCGCGCTCGGCCCGCACCACGTGTTGTTGTCCTGCAGACCGCCGCAGACCGTATACGGCGTCTGCATGTCGAAGCTCACGTGGTAAAACTGGCCGACCGGCAGATTCGTGAGATAGACGTAGGTCTTGCTTCGATCGTATGAAATGCCCACGCCGCCATCACTCCCTAACACAAGGTGGTTGGGGTTGTTGGGATTGATCCACATGGCGTGGTGGTCGACGTGGATCTGCCGCGCTCCGTCGCTATGGAACGTGCGTCCGCCATCGTCGGAAACGTGCAGTTGCACGCCTAACACATAAATCCGCGCGTCGCTCTGCGGATCGACGCGAATCTGCGAGAAGTACATCGGACGTGGATTCGTGGTGGCAAGCTTTGTCCACGACGCGCCGGCATCGTCGGAGCGGTACGTGCCGCTCTCTGACTGATGCTCGATCCTCGCGTACAGCACGTTCGGGTTCTTGCGATAGATGTCGAGCCCGATGCGACCTAACGCGCCGGCAGGAATTCCTTTGGTCAGCTTGGTCCAGGTGCGGCCGGCGTCAGTCGTTTTGTAGATCGCCGAGGCGGGACCGCCGCCGTTGAATCCCCAGCTCGAGCGGCGTCGCTGGTACGTTGCGGCATAGAGCACCTTGTTGTTGGCCGGGTCCATCACGAGCTCCGTCACACCTGCGTCGGGACCGGCATCGAGCACCTTCGCCCACGTGAGCCCACCGTCTGCTGTCTTGTACAAGCCGCGTTCGCCGCCGGTTGCCCATAAATTGCCTAACGCTGCAATGTACACCACGTCATAGTCGACAGGATCGACGATGATGCGCGCAATGTGCTTCGTGTCCCTAAGTCCCATGTTCACCCACGTACGGCCGCCGTCCGCCGATTTATACACGCCGTCGCCCCAGGACGACGACTGCCGGTTGTTATTCTCTCCAGTGCCGACCCACACCAGATTAGGATCGTTAGGCGCGATTGCCACGTCGCCGATCGAGGACGTCGTCTGGCTATGGAAGACCTGTTCCAGCGTCGTGCCGTTGTTCAGCGTTTTCCAGAGGCCGCCCGTCGCAGTCGCGATGTAGAAGATCGCGGGATTCGCCTCGAAGACGGCGAAGTCGTCGATACGGCCGGACATCGACGCGGGGCCGATGTCACGGAAACGCATCCTGTCGATGGCCGGCGTGACAGCCACGGCCGGAACAGCTGCCGGTGCTTGGCGTCGTTGTGCCGTGAGCGGCAGAACGATGACACAGCTTGCGACGAAAAGCGTGCGGGCACGAAACTGAACGCGCATAGCGACTCCTGCGGAGGACGGCGGCAACTGACGTTTGGGCGCTCCACAATGGCGCGCGGTCCCGTCCTTGGAAAGGCGGCGGCAGGTAGCCCGTCAGGATTTCGGCGCATAGGATCAGGGCGTGATGCATGAGCGGCTGGTCGCGGCGCTTGCCGACCGCTATCGCCTCGAGCGCGAGCTTGGGCGGGGCGGTATGGCGACCGTGTATTTGGCGCGCGATGTAAAACATGAGCGCGACGTTGCGGTCAAAGTTCTGAATCCTGAATTCAGCGGCACCGCCTTCGTGGAGCGCTTTTTCCGAGAGATCCGCTTCGCCGCGAGTTTGGCCCACCCCAACATCTTGCCGCTGCACGATTCCGGCGAAATCGACGGGCAGCTCTTCTACGTGACGCCATATGTTGAAGGAGAAAGTCTGCGTGCTCGCCTCGAGCGTGAGCATCAACTCCCCGTCGCGGCGGCCCTAACGATCGCGCGCGAGGTCGCCGACGCGTTGGACTACGCGCACCGACGCGGCGTGGTCCATCGTGATATCAAGCCCGATAATATCCTCATTACCGAAGGACACGCGGTTGTGGCGGACTTCGGCATCGCGACGGTCTTCGCGACCGACGACGCGCGCCTAACAAGCACCGGCCTTGTCCTCGGCACGCCGCGCTATATGAGCCCAGAGCAGTCGCTGGGTGACCGCGTCGACGGGCGGAGCGACGTTTACAGCCTCGGGTGTGTACTGTATGAATGCCTCGTGGGCGAGCCACTTTCGGTCGCCGCCACACCAGCGTCAGGCGCCTCTGGCGCCGCCGAATTGACGCGGCGGCTGCAAACCGCGAAGCCGTCGCTACCGAACCACGTGCACACGGCGGTGCAACGCGCGTTGGCGCTCGATCCAAACCAGCGATGGGCACGTGCCGGCGACTTCAGAGATGCGTTGTCGCAGGCTGATGCTGCGCGTTCGCGGCGACTGCTATTCGGCGGATTCGCCGCCGCGATCGTGCTTGTCGGCATTGCAATGTTCCAGCGGAGCGGCGGCCCTCCGCCGAGTCGATCGCAAGTCGAGTACATCGCGCTCACCAACTTCGCCGAATCAGCCACGTCCCCGACCCTCTCGCCGGACGGTCGTATGCTCGCATTCATTCGCGGCGAGAGTGCGTTTTACGGCCCGGGCGAGATTTACGTGAAAACGCTGCCCGACGGCGAAGCAGTGCAGCTGACGAATGACGCGCTGTTCAAGATGGGCCCGAAGTTCTCGCCGGATGGATCGCAGATTGCCTATACGACCTATGGCGTTGAATGGGAGACGTGGATCGTGCCGGTTCACGGTCGCCAGCAACCACGGCGTTTCGTCAGCAACGCTGAGGGCCTAACGTGGATCGATAGCGCCGGTACCTTGTTGTACTCTGAGACCACGGGCCACGATGTGCAGATGGCCATCGTGACGTCGAGCGCAAGCCGGACGCAACGTCGTGTCGTGTATATGCCACCCGCAACCGAGATGGCGCACCGATCTTATCTGTCCCCAGATGGAAAACACGTCTTGTTGGTGCAAATGTCCTACTTCGCGTGGATGCCGTGTCGATTGGTGCCGTTCGACGGGAGCTCAGCTGGATCGCACATCGGCCCACAGCCCTCGCAGTGCACTGACGCAGCTTGGTCACCGGACGGTCAGTGGATGTACTTCACTGCGAACGCTGGCAACGGATTTCATGTGTGGCGCCAGCGGTTCCCTGATGGAAAACCGGAGCAAGTCACCTTTGGCGTCACTGAAGAGGAAGGCATCGAATTCGCTCGCGATGGACGCTCGTTCGTCACTTCGATCGGCACGCGCACAAGTACGATCTGGGTGCATAACGAGGGCCGGGATCGGCAAATCACTCATGAAGGCTACGGCATGTTGCCCTCGATCTCCGGCGACGGGAAGAAGGTCTATTATCTGCTGCGCGAAGGTGGCGCGACGAGCTACGTCAGCGGCGCGCTCTGGGAAGCGGATCTCGTTACCGGAGAACGCCAGCCGTGGCTGCCCGCCTTCCTGATGCAGGCGTATGACGTCTCGGCGGACGGATCGCAGGTGGTCTTCGTCGCGTCCAACGATACGGCGCGTTCATCACTCTGGATCGCTGCGCTAGACAGGCGCAGCGAGCCTCGCCGGCTGTTGCCTAACGATGCTCTACAGGCCTTTTTTGGAGCGCCGGGTGAAATCGTGTTCGCGGCGCGCGAGCAGGAGAAAAACTACATCTACCGTATCAAGGCCGACGGTACCGGTCTCAGGAAGATCGTCCCCGCATCGAACCTGGTTCACGCTTCGCCTGATGGGCGCTGGATCGCTGTCTGGTCACCTGGTGCGGCCGCGGATATGGTCAACGCCACCTGGATCCACTCCGCAGCCGGCGGTGCTCCGGCGCTCGTCTGCGGCCAATGCGGCGCCACGCCGAGCCTCGAGCGCGGCCCTTGGCCGGCCGCCGTCAAGTGGTCGCAGGATGGACGATTCCTCTATCTTGACTTGTTCGGTACGCCGCACGCGATTCCGTTGCGACCGAACGGAGCATTGCCGCGCTTTCCTGCGGCCGGGCTGAAAACCGATGCTGATGTCGCGGCCCTCCCTGGCGCGCGCAAGATTCCGCAGGAGTACGCTTTCGCGGGACCACATCCCGAGCTATACGCGTACACGAAAGTATCTATTCAGCGCAACATCTATCGCGTGCCGCTCCCCTGATTCATCACTTTTTTCGCTTATGACCTCTCGTCGCGAGTTCATCACATCGTCCGGCGCGACTGCCGCGTTAGGCGCCCTCTTTCCGTTCCCGCCGCGCGGTCCTGAGATTCTGATCCGGCGGGCGGTCCGGCCGGTGGTGATCTCCGACTACTCCGGCTTCGCATTCAAGAACGGCGGGACTGACAACGCGGTGCAGCGCGCCTTTCGTCTGATCGTCAAGGGGGACGACGTGCTCGACGCCCTCATCGCCGGCGTGAACATTCCCGAGCTGGATCCCCTGGAGACCGGGATCGGCTACGGCGCGCTGCCTAACGCGGACGGCGTGATCCAGCTGGATGCGTCATGCATGCATGGACCGAACAAACGCGCCGGCGCTGTGGCCGCGATCGAAGGCGTGCGCACACCGTCGCTGGTGGCCAAAGCTGTCATGGAGTACACCGATCACCACCTGCTGGCGGGCAAAGGCGCCCAGGAGTTTGCGCGCGCGATGGGTTTCAAGATCGAGGATGACCTCAATACCGAGAACTCACGCCGCTTGTGGCTGGAATGGAGACGGCGGCTGGATCCGTCGCGCTGGCTCGATCCCAACAGTCCAGCGCGCAAACCCAAGCCCAAGCATGAACGTGATCCGGGCGACGCCGGTCTTGCCGCAGCCAAATCGATGCTGCGCGATGGGCTGATTCGTGAAGGGTCGTTCTGGGGGACGATCAACTGCAACGGCATCGCGCCTAACGGGGACATTTGCGGTGTGACGACGACAAGCGGGCTCGCCTGGAAGATCCCCGGCCGCGTCGGTGACTCGCCCGTGTTAGGCGCTGGGCTCTACGTCGACAACGACGTCGGCGCTGCGGGATCAACCGGACGTGGTGAGGCGAATCTGTACAATCTGTCATCGTATCTCGTCGTCGAGAGCCTGCGCCGCGGCATGACGCCAAAGGACGCGGGGATGGAAGCGCTCAAACGCATCCGCGCGAACACGATCGAGGCGCGGCTGCTCAACTCCAAAGGCAATCCCAACTTCAACATCCGCTTCTTCGTGTTGGACAAGCAGGGACGGCACGCCGGAGTGGCCATGTACCACGCGGGGGAGACGAAGTTCGCGTTATGCACCGAAAACGGCGTCTCCTCGCCGGAGTTGGAGCCGTTGCTGCCTGGGACGCCTGACGATTGAGCGCGCGCCACCGATTGCAGGCGGCGCTGCTGCTCGGCGCCAGCGCGGCGGCGTGGTAGTCCGGCAGTGAGCGTTTCGTTGAACCTTGCAAGATTGCACCCTCGCGGCGAGCGAGTGATCGCCAATCGCGCGGCCATTTCGTACATCACGACCAGCCAGATCTTGTCATAGACGTTATCAGAGACCTGGTTTTGGCCTGGCGCGATACACACGCCGCTCGCTCGAAGTCGCCTAACGAATGAGCGATCGCGGTGCGCGTTTACAGGACCGGGCGCCGACACAATCTGCTCGAATCGCCGAACCAGCTCGTCGGCCCACAGCAGCTGCACGGCCCGATCCAGCTGTGGACCAGGCGTCACCTAATACTGCGCCGCAACCAGCTCGCTCACTCGCCGATCCATACGGTGGATGCGCGCCTTCTCGAATGTTGCGCAGCTGCTCGCGGCCGGAGATGAGGGTCGCTGCTCCATGACGGTGGAACTCAACGAGTAAGCGCCCCACCACGCGGCGCGGCGGCCACGCTCGTTCCCGGGAATGTTTTGAGCCCAGCTGCGCGCGATTGATTGTGTGCAGTGGCTGGGCGGCTGATACGGTTGCCGGAACGATGCCGAAACCGAAACTGCTGCAGTCTATGCGGGCTAATCTGCGCCTGCGGCACTTCTCACCGAGAACC
>JBQTIF010000002.1:0-57318 GCA_052388395.1 Gemmatimonadaceae bacterium
AGCTCCATTCGGCGGCCACCCTGCGACGTCGCGACGTCGCCATCAAACAGAGCATACAATGACGCCTCAACGCTGGGCATCTCACTCCGATGCGGCGGCGATCAGCCGGCGGACTTTTGGTCAGCTAGTCGGCGTCGCCGCGCTCAGCGGCACCCTTCCCCCGCGATCACTGCGACCCGAGCCTAACGAGCTCGCCCAGCGCATCGATGGCGACGCCGATGATCTCTGCTTCCTGTCGGCGACGGAGCTCGTCGCGCGCATGCGTCGCCGAGATGTCTCAGCGCGTGAGGTCATGCAAGCGCATCTCGCGCAAATCGAACGCGTCAATGCGCAGGTCAACGCGATCGTCACGCTCGTCGCAGACCGCGCGATGGAGTATGCCGCACAGGCAGACGAAACGATGGCGCGACGTCGGCCGGTCGGGCCGCTGCATGGTCTGCCGGTCGCGCACAAGGATCTTGTGGACACGGCAGGAATCCGCAGCACACGCGGCTCGCCGTTCTTTCGCGATCACGTCCCGACCGCGGATGCCGATATCGTTGTGAACATCAAACGCGCCGGCGCATTGACGTTAGGCAAGACCAACACGCCCGAGTTTGGTGCCGGCTCGCACACGTTCAACACAGTCTTCGGCGCGACGAAGAATCCGTACGACCTCACGCGGTCATGCGGCGGCAGCAGTGGCGGCGCCGCAGTAGCGCTCGCGTGCGGCATGGTGCCGATCGCCGACGGCAGCGACACCGGCGGCTCGCTCCGTAACCCCGCAGCGTGGTGCAACGTCGTCGGCTTCCGGCCATCGCCGGGACGTGTCGCAGGACGCGCGGCATGGTCACCACTCTCAGTCGCCGGCCCCATGGCGCGCAGCGTGGCTGACGTGGCGCTCTTCCTCAGCGCGATCGCGGGACCATCGTCGCGCGACCCTCTCAGCATCTCCGAGGACGGAACACGCTTCCGCGCGAGCCTAGGACGCGACTTCAAGGGGGCGCGCGTCGCCTGGTGGAAAGGACTCGGCGGAATTCCATTCGAGGCAGAGATCCGCCGCGTCGTCGACGCCAACCGCAGCGTGTTCGAGACGTTAGGCTGCGTTGTGGAGGAAGCTGAGCCCGACTTCGCCGGCGTCGACGAGGCCTTCCCAACTCTGCGGCACCTGTCGTACCACTCGTCGTACGCGGCGATGGCGCGCGAGCGGCCCGACTGGATCAAGGACACGATCAAATGGGAGATCGCCGAAGCTGAGCGACAAACAGGGGCCGACGTTGCGCGAGCCTTCGTTAGGCAGAACCGCATGTACGCCGACAGCAACCAGTTCTTCCAGCGCTACGAATACTTCGTGCTTCCGGTGACGCAGCTGGAACCCTTCGATGTCAGCATCGCGTACCCCACGCAAATAGCCGGTCAGCCCATGGCGACCTACATCGATTGGATGCGGTCATGTTGGTACGTCACGTTTATGGCGAATCCAGCGATCTCTGTTCCTGCTGGCTTTACAGCAAACGGCCTCCCAGTCGGGCTGCAGATCGTGGGTCGTCACAGGAATGATTGGAGTGTCTTGCAACTGGCGCACGCGTTCGAGCAAGCGACGCGTCACGCGCAAAAGCGACCCTCCATCGTCCAGCCGCGTTAGCCGTTCACCACGGGATCTGCGGCGACCGATAGTAATTCATCCCGAGGAGATTCCATCTCGGCGCGTGCGTCGCGATGCGCGTCCGGAAACTTTCCCAGTTTCGTGAGCTCTGCGGCGTCCACGCGACTTCGGCGAGCGCAGGAAGTCGCGGCAATGCCAGATATTGCACAGCGGTGATGTTCCTGACTGTCTCGCTCCAGATCGGCGCTTCGACGCCGACAATGTTTGCTTCTGTCACGCCCTTCATGTACGTCGCTGGATCCCAGTCGTACGCATGGCGCACTTCGATGAGCCCGGCCCACTTGAGGCCGAGCTCCGTGTTCTCGTTGTACTTCATGTCGAGGTACGTGCGCGACCCTGGAGAGAGAATGACCTTGGCGCCGTACTGCACGGCATGCGCAGCGACTGAATCGGTTGCCCACGCCTGCGAAAGTGTCGTTGGCCGCAGCCGCGCGTGCGAGATTTCTTCCCAGCCCACCATATGCTTTCCATGGCGCGCGATGATGTCCTGCGTGCGCTCGACGAACTTGGCGTAGTCCTCCTTGCTGAGGATGGGGTTCTCGTCGCTGCCCATATGGAAGTAGCGCCCAGGGGTGAGTGCTGCGATCTCGCGGACGATGTCGTCCACCAACGCGTAGGTCTCTTCCTTATTGGCGCAGAACGTGCTCCACCCCACCTCCGTGCCTGTGTAAGGCGCAGGGGGACGCTTGCTGCAACTCAACTCCGGGTGCGCGATGAGTGCCGCGTTCGTGTGGCCCGGCATGTCGATCTCGGGAACGATCGTTATGTGTTGCTCCTGGGCGTACCTAACGATTTCTGCGTATTCGTCTTGCGTGTAATATCCACCGGGACCGCCACCAACCTGCGTAACACTTCCGGCTGAAGCGAGCTTCGGACGTGACTTGATTTCAATGCGCCAGCCTTGATCGTCAGCCAGGTGCAGGTGCAGAACGTTCAGCTTGTACAGCGCGATCAAGTCGACGTACTGCTTGACCTCGTCCACCGTGAAGAAGTGTCGCGCGACGTCGAGCATCGCGCCGCGCCACGTATAACGCGGTCGATCTGTAATCGTGACCGCGGGAATGGTCCAGGGCACCTGTCCCAGCGTCATGTGCGACTCGATCTGTGGCGGAAGGAGCTGTCGCAGCGTCTGCGTGCCGTAAAACAATCCCGCCGCTGCGTTTGCCGTTATGCGCACAGAGTCGCGCGTTACCGCGACGCGGTAACCTTCGTTCCCCAGCTCGGTGTCAGGTGAAAGGCGCAGCGCGATCGTACGCCGATTGGACGCGCCACCACTCGACAGCGGAATCACAAATCCAGTGGATGGTCGCAGCAGCGCCGCGAGCTGTTCCGCTGTCCGCGCCGCATCGACATTTCCAGCGTCGACGACGATGGTTGTAGAATCCGAGAGCACAAATGCCTCGCCGTTCCCCATGGTGAGCGATACCGGGTCGGGGACGACGCGTGGCTGTGTGGCGCGTGGCTGCGCCGGCGCAGGTCCCCCAGTACGACCGCCTGGCCTGCACGCGGCGATCAGTGCGCAGCATAAACCGAGAACTGCAATGCGAGGATGCATTTTTGTCTGGAGCCGAGTTGGCAAGTGAGCGCCGACATACGATATAGAGCGTGTCACAGAGGGGGAACATGACACTCAGGAGAAAAGGCGTGTCGTTAGTCGTCGCCGCCGCGGTCGCCTTAGGGTGCGACGGTCGGTCCAAGCCAGTTGACGACACTGAAGTATTCACGACGCGAACTCTGGCGCTCGGCTATCTCCGCCGTGGCCAACTGCCCGAAGCAGAAGAGCAATTCAAGAAGCTGATCGCCCTCGTGCCGGACGACCGGCTCGGTTATGCGGATCTCGGTCTCACTTACTTACAGGGGGGGCGTTACCGCGAGGCGGAGACTCAGCTGCGACGCGCCCGCGAGCTGGACTCGACGAACGCAGAAGTCGGCCTGCTCATGGCGAAGTTGTACTCGCTCACCGGCCGAAATGACGAGGCGCGCAGCACGCTAGAACAGATTCACGACAGTACAGCGAACGCTCGCGTGCTGTTCGCTCTCGCCGAACTGGAGGCGCAGCAGTCGGATAGCGCGGCGCTTCGCAGACGCGAGGAGCGGCTCAGACGGGTACTCGTCATTGCACCAGCCAACGTCGCCGTGCGCGTGCAGTTGCTCGCCGTGCTCGCACGACGCGGCCAGACGGACAACGTGTTGCAGCAATTGGAAGAGCTGCGTCGCATCCCACCAGAGCCCGCGAGGGAAGCGAGACCTTACCTAACGAGTGCGCTGAGACTCTTGCAAGATGGCAAGCTGGCGGAAGCAAGAGAACCGCTCGATCGGTTCATCGCTGTCCTCGAGGGAACGGTCGCCTATCAAGCGTCGCTCGACGAAGTGAGGTGGGCTGAGGCGCCACTCGTTGGACGTCCGGTGCTGCAGTTTGCCGCGACTCACCTGATCACACTCCGCGGAGTGCGCGAGACGGCGACAATCGACTCGGTGCAATTCCTCGATGTTACTGACGAAGCAGGGCTGTTCGATCCGCGGTCTCGAACTGCTACTCGCACTGAGCAGACCACTGCCTCTGCCGGTCCGACCGCGCTCGCCGCTGGTGACGTCGATGGTGATGGCGACGATGACGTGTTCGTGTCGTTCTGGTCGCCCGAGCAGCAGACGTCGGTCGCGCATCTCTACTTTGTGCAAGGTGGCTTCGCTCGTGACATGACCGAGCGAGCTGGTATCGCGTTTCCGAATGGCGCCAAGTCCGCAACGTTCGCGGATATCGACAACGATGGATGGCTCGACCTGTTTGTAATCACGAGCGAGGGAGGTGGACGGGGTTATCTGCTGCGCAATCGCGGCAACAGCACGTTTGAGGACGTGACAGCAAAGGCCGGTATCGCTCGAGTAAACGGAGCGGCAAAGGCGCTGTTTGCAGACCTCGAGCACGATGGCGATTTGGATCTCGTACTCGTGGGCAGCAATCCTCTCGCTGTGTATCGCAACAATCAGGACGGCACGTTCAGCGACGGCGCAGCGAGTTTTGGGTTACCGGCCAGCGTCGTGCGCGGTGCTGCATTCGGCGATTTCAACAGCGATGGGCGCATCGACATTTTGTTGCCTAGCGAGACTGGCGGCATTCGGCTCTTTCAAAATGGCGGAGCGCAAGGATTCAGCGACGTGACATTGGCGAGCGGTCTCGCGACCATCGCGAACTCAGCAGGAAGCACGCTCGCGGTCGGCGATAGCAACAATGACGGTGCGCTCGACCTCTTCGTGGCGAGCGCTGATGGCGCGTCGCATGGGATCTGGCTCGGCAAGGGTGATGGCACCTTCGCGCTCGATCGCCGCTCGAGCAACAGCATTCAGATACGCTCCAGCACCGCGCAAGCGACCGAATTCGTCGACTACGACAACGATGGCTGGCTCGATCTTGTGATCGCGGGGAAACCGCAGAGCGCTAGCGACCCGGGAGTCTTTGTTTTCCGCAACAACGGCAGCGGCAGCTTCGTGCATCGCTCCACGATTGTACCGCAGGCTCTGCGGTTAGGCGGAGCGACCGCGCTCGAAGTGACCGACATCGACGAAGATGGCGATGAAGACTTGCTCATCAGTGACCTAACGAGCACCGTACGCCTACTTCGCAACGAAGGCGGGAACAACAACATGGCCGTGCGCGTCGAGCTCAAGGGCCTGCGCACCGGCAGCGGGAAGAACAATGTCTTCGGCATCGGTGCGCGCCTGGAGCTGCGCGCTGGTGGGATCTACCAGACGCGCGTCGTGACCGGCCGCGTCACACACTTCGGTCTCGGGCCCCACCTCAAGGCCGATGTACTACGCGTCGAGTGGCCTAACGGCGTGCCGCAGACGATTTATCTCCCCGGCAGCGACCACGATGTTGTGGAGGCGGAGATGCTCAAGGGGTCGTGCGCCTTTGTGTATGCGTGGGATGGTACGGAGTTCCGCTTCGTCACGGATGTCATGTGGCGAAGCGCGTTAGGCATGCCGCTGGGGCTCATGGGGACGTCGAGCCGGTTCGCGCCCGCCGGCGCTTCGCAGGAATACCTGCGCATACCCGGTCGCGCGCTTCGCTCGCGCGAGGGCCGTTACACGCTGCAGTTCACAGAGGAACTTTGGGAGACGGCGTACACCGACGAGATCAAGCTGATCGCTGTCGATCATCCTGACTCCGTGGAAGTCTTCGTGGACGAACGCTTCGTTCCGCCGGGGCCGGTGAAGATGCGCATCCTCCGGGTCGTGCGCCCACACGCTCCACTCTCGGCGACGGACGAGCATGGCAACGACCTGCTCCCGGCGTTACGTGAGCATGACGCAAAGTACGTATCGAACCTAACGCCGATGCAGTATCAGGGCGTCGTCGAACCGCACGACCTCATCCTCGATCTCGGTGAATCGGCCGGCCGAGCGGGAACGCACCTTTTTCTTCGAGGCTGGATCTACCCCACGGACGCCAGCATCAACGTCGCTCTCTCGCAGCAATCAAGCGTGAAGGTGCTGCCGCCATCACTCGAGGTGCGGCACAACGGAAAGTGGGTCAGCGCAATTCCGGATATCGGATTTCCGTCAGGCAAGGACAAGACGATCGCCATTGATCTCACCGGCAAGTTTCCAGGTGCTGATCATCGCGTGCGCATCCGCACGAGCATGCAGATCTACTGGGATCAGGCGCTCGTCGGCGGCGACGTTCCCAGTGCGCCAGTTCAGATCACCAGCCTAACGCCAGTCTCCGGCGATCTGCACTTCCGTGGCTTCTCGCGCATGTATCGCAAGGGTGGTCGTTACGGACCGCACTGGTTCGCGTACGATGACGTGAGCAAGGAATCGCCGTGGCGGCGCATCGAGGGCGCATTCACTCGTTTCGGTGACGTGCTGCCTTTGCTTCAGCGTGCGGACGACATGTACGTCATCATGGGACCGGGGGATGAGATGACTGTGCAGTTCGACGCCTCCTCGGAACGCGCTCTCATGCCCGGATGGAAACGGGACTTTCTCCTCTATACCGATGGATGGATCAAGGACTCTGACCTCAACACTGCGTTTGGTACGACGGTTGAGCCGCTGCCCTTCCATCAGATCAAGGAGTATCCGTACGGGCCGCGTGAGTCGTACCCAAATAGCGCTGAGCATCAACGTTACTTGCGTGAGTACAACTCTCGAGTCTTACGATCAAAAGGGGTCAAGTGGATCAAAGGGGTCAGAGTCGATTGAAATTCGGCCCCGGCCACGATCAGTCGATCGCGGACTTTCAATCGACTCTGACCCCTTTTGATCCACTTTCGTTCTGTTTCTGTGCTTTGCCGTGGCCAGCGGAGTCGTTGGGCAACAAGGCGATTCTCAGACAGCGGAACAGGCGGCGGCCGCGGCGGCACGAGCGTTACTGATAGTGTGTTTTGTGGAGGCCGCAATTCTCACATATCTCATTCTGCGTTCTCGCTGGGGAGGCTGGCCGCTCATTGCGACGGTGTTCTTCGTGTACTTCGGCGTGACGACATTCATGTCGCAAATCGAGTCGGCGGTTTTTATCACTCGGCTACCGGCGGGGATGGTGCCGCGTCTATTTCTGATGGGCGCCCTCATTGCGACCCCGTTCTCGGTATTGGCAGTGCTCATTCTGGGAAGAAGAAAGACGATAACCGTCCATACGCATCTCAGCTCACGACTCGTTATGCGCCCAAGCGAATGGGCGTGGAAGCTCGCCGTCATCGCGGTCGCCTATGTGTTCGTGTATTTCACATTTGGCTATTTTGTAGCGTGGCAGAACTCGGCGGTGCCTGAGTATTACGGTCGTGTCGATGAAGGCAGCTTCCTGGCTCAAATGCGCAGCGAGATCCGGGATAGGCCTTGGCTCCCCCTCTTTCAGGTCGCGCGCGCGATGTGTTGGGTTGCGCTGGCCCTGCCGGTCATTTTGATGCTGAAAGGAAAACGGATGGAAACCGTTTTCGCGATTGTGGTGCTGTTCAGCGTATTGATGAATGCGCGACTACTGCTCCCCAATCCTTACATGCCCGAGTCAGTGCGCATGTCGCATTTGCTGGAAACCGCATCGTCCAACTTCGTTTTTGGACTGTTGGTCGGCTGGCTACTTACCGACGGCCGGGACTCAAGATCAGGAGCAACTGCTATCCGGACTTAACCGATCGAACGTTCAGCGCGGATGCACGCCTCGTTAGGCGATCAGTGACCCGGGCGATTCACGGCACCTTGCGTGGCCGCGAACGACATTGTGGTGACATCTTTGCCATCATCAAGGCCGCGCACATACGCCGTGAGCTTGCGGATGTGATCTGCTGAGATCATGCGCCCCAGCCTGTTTCCCCTCGAGCTGAGGTCTGTGGCGGCCGAATTGCGCTAAGCTAGCGGAGCTTGAGGACCTCGAGGAGATGTAGATCGATCTCTGGCGACGTGGTCCGCGAACACCGGTGCGGACGCCACCCCCACCCCTCGCAGCGCCGGCAACGCCGCAACGAGCTGATCTCGACCCAACCCAAACAGCTCGTGCCGATCGACGAGGACGTCGAGATCGACCGGGTAAAGGTTGTGTCGTGCCGCGTCAGCTAAACCCGCAACGTTGCGCGGCGCGATGGCTTCCCTCACCCACTCGGCGTAACGGCGACGCTCGTCTTTGGTTCCCGTTAGGCCGGAACCGCCCGTGATGCTGCCGAGACGGTCGCAGCTTTCCGCCAAAAGCGGCTCGGCGACAGGATCGCCGACACCGAGGAACCCGCTCCACACCACGTCGTCCCTGCCAACGAGTCGCTGCTGCGCTTCGGCGAACGACACCGTGGCGAAGTAAATCATCGCGTGCGCCGCGAAGAGATCGAAGTGAGCCATCGCGTTGTACGCGCCTGCGACAAGTCTGTCTATTTGGTCGGCTTCACTACCAAGCAGCGCTTCGTATCGCTGGAGCTGATCGCTGTCGGGAGAGCGCCGATGATTCGCGGCAGCCTCGAACACGAGGCCGAGACGCTCGACGGCGCGAAGGCCCCACGCAATGCCCGTCGAAAAGAGCGGGTCTACGAAGGCGTACGCGTGCGGAAGGAGCGCCCAGCGCTCACCAACGGCTCGCGTTAGGCGGTGCTGAATGCGCGCCTGAAACGCGATCGGCATTGTCGGCTTGGCATCGCCGAACGCACGCTGTAACGTCGGATAGCGTGTGAGGAGCCTCTGCCAGAGCGCGGCCGCGTCCACGGGATCCGCGACGCGCAGCGCCGCCAACCCACGCGGCGTCAGTGCAAATCCTGCACTGGTCACACCGTCGTCGAAACGCAGGCTGTACATCCAGCCTTCGTCGATCAAGTGGTGCACCGCGGCCCAGTCGTCCGGATAGGGACCACCCGGCAGACCCGGCACGACGTCCGGCGTTAGGCGCACACCCTCGAAGTGGCTGAAGACCAACGCCGAACGAGTCGCTGTGCGATCGAGTCCCGAAGGAATGGACAGCTGGCGAGCGAGGAAACCCCCGGGTCCGGAGGCGTCGATCAGGAAGTCAGCATTCAGGTCGAACGTGGCCCCGTCGCGCTGTCCCGTTAGGCGAACGCCACTCGCCCCGATGTCTGCCGCCGTGAGCTCAACCCTATCACTGTATTCCACGCCTGCGGCGATCGCCTGGCGCACGAAGTGGTGGTCCACATCCGCTCGCACCCAATGCGTGTCGGAGACAGCCGCGCTCGGACTCGCCTCGACGAGGAGCCTTTCAGACTGCAACCCACGATTTGCGAAGGATTCGCCGGGATGATGCCTATAGAAAGTGAAGCCGCGTTTGAGTCCGCGACGCAGCTCCGGATGCTGCTCGAGCCAGCGTCCATGCGCCGCCAGGTTATAGCAATCGGCCAAACCATAACGACGGCCGAGCCGCTCCAGCGACAAGTTGGCGAGGGGGGTGGTCGATTCTCCGATCGCGAAACGGGGATGCCGCCCGCGCTCGAACAGCGCGACCTCGTATCCCAGCAGCGCGAGCACGCGCGCCATGAGTGAACCGGCAAACCCGCTGCCGACAATTGCCACCTCACAGCTCTGTTTCATTTTCGGATCTGCATGCCGAGCAGGCGATAGCTGGCTCGGCACACCCAGTCACGTTGATGCGTTGCAGGCGTTCGATCCGCTTCGCGCTGCACGACGGACAGTCAACTAGACGATCAGCGTCCCAGAGGTCAGCGCAAACAACGGCAGGCGCGAACGTTAGGCACTGATCCAGCGCAGTCTCGAGCTGCGATAGACTTGGCGGAACGAAGAGCCCTAACGACCGGAGCCGCTCCAATTCTCCATTGCCGCCACGCACGGGTATTATCGATACGACCGCTGCCCCGCGTCGCACCGCATACTCCACGGAGCGCGTCGTCCATTCCACCGATTCTTCGAATGGAATGTGCGGCGCGCCGAGGAGCACGAAGACGCGCAGGTCAATGCCGTTCTCGCAGAGCAGGCTCGCCGCACGATCAAATGTGGTCAGCTCGAGTCGCTTGTTCAGTTGCGCGGCCGCCTTTGTGTGAATGGTCTCGAGTCCAATGGCGACTTCGAGATGACCCGTGATGGATTGTGCAAACTCCAGCGTGAGTGGGCCGATCATGCCGGCGTGCGACTCGACAGTCACGCTTGCAAACGGTGCCGCGAGCGACGCGATGGCCGGCACATCTTCCGGCGGGACGGCGCGCCGGTCGAAGAAGTTGCTGGCGTTGTACAGCTTGAGACGATCGGGCATCGCACGACGATCAAGCGATTGCAGCACTTGGTTCAGCTGCGCTGGGAGCGCACCACGCGGCGTAGCACCATCGATCGTCCAGCGCCACAAATCGCAGAACGAGCACGTGAACGGACACTCCGCGCCGGCAAGAAAAACCGTCAGCGCATGCTCGATCTTCCCGTTAGGCCGACGCTCGGTCTCGCTTTGCGTTCCGTGCGCACGCCACGGATCGACTGCCGGCTTGCGAGGTCGCAGCCCGCGGATCCGGCGATCGTCTGCAGCTACGCTCACGCGGATGCGGCGTGCAGCGCGTGGAAGTGACCACGGTATTGCGCCTCGTTATGCGAGAACAGCTGCGTCGCGCGGGCAGCGCCTACCGATCCATGCTGAAATCGGCGCTTGGTGAAGATCGGCATTTCGAGGCCAAGCACACGGCGTACACCGCGCGCGACGATCTCCCCCTTGAGCGCGTACAACCGCTCGTGCGATCCCACGGTCAGCTCGGCGAATGGAATCGCCTCCGCGACGGCAATCACAGACGGACGTGTGTACGGACTGAAGGCGACGAAACCAAGCTCGCGTGCACAGGCATAGCTCCGCACACACGCGCGGCTGTATCCCCCCGAGTACGTAAGCGAATGCTTTATTGAATCGACGCCCCAGCCTTCCTGGTATAACATTCGGTTGTTGACGACACTGCGGATCGTGAGCTCGGCGTTCTCCTCAATCGGATAATCCTTCAGGTTCTCATCGCCACCGTCACCGTCCACGAGGAGTTGCCATTCCGGGTAGCGCTCGCGAATTCCGGCTAGTAGGCAGAGGTTCACCGCAGCGCACTCGACGTCGAGCGTCTTGTAGTCTTCGATCACTGCGACCGCGCGTAATGGATCGAGTGCACTCGACGGAACGTCGATGACTTCACCGAGCAGTTCGAGATCAGCGCGCGTTAGAAAGTCGCGCGCCTGCCGCGCGTCGTCGCCGGCACCGTCCACCGAAAGCGTGAACGCCTTCAAGCGCGCTGGCGAATGTCCTTCGTTGAGCAACAGCTTGTGCAAGCAAAGCAGAATCGCGCCGCTATCGATTCCACCGGAGAACGGCACACCAATCGGGAGCGCAGAATCCTGCGCCGACAGCCAACGACGCAGCTGGTTGTATACGGCCTGCATATAATGAGTGCCGATGACATCCAAATCCGCTGGGAGGCTCCCGCGCGGCGGATCGAAGAAGCGGTGATGAATGGGATTTGGATCCGGACATCCGATGAGGCGAAGTGTCGTCACGTGGTGCGCGGGCACCATGCGTGTGTAGCTCGGATGAAACTGTCCTAACCATCCCCGTCGTTTTAGCTCGGCGGCGATCTCGTCAATCCGCTCGGCTACAAGCAGAACAGGCCCTTCCGCGGCTTTGGCAAGGAAATATCGCAGCGGACGATCCAGGCTTCGCGCGAGCACCACGCGGTCTCCATCCTGTGCGACCAGGGCGAACGAGCCGTGGATTGCCAGCACCGCTTCGGGATTGGCAGCAAGGAGACGCTGTCGTGCCTCGTCTTCGGTCGCGTTCCAGAGCCGCTGCGTCGATGAAGGAACTAGGTCGACGACCTTCGCAATCGATTGCATAACCACTGAGTCCATCCTCGGAGCTTGTGAATCGAAGATACATGCTGTTGAAAGTGACTCAACTCACATCGCAAATCACGGGTGCCTAACGGCCGCACGCGATCCCTGATCCGTACGAATCCTTGACAAGTTCAAAATAGGACCGTAATAGAAGGCCGACCATGATTTCCCTCTCAGGAGGGATCATTTGCGGCTGCTTCGTCGTACCGTTTCGTTGCTGCTGCTCGGGAGCCCGCTCTCGTCATGCTTACCGACTCAAGTTGTCGGTCAGGCGGAGCCGACGGAGCGCGCGCGCAATCCTGAGCAGGTCTATTTGATCATCCGCAGTGACGACGCGGGAATGAGTCACAGCGTGAACATGGGTCTTGAACGACTCATCAAGAGCGGCCTCCCAGTTTCCGTCTCCGTGATGTTCCCCACTCCGTGGCACCAGGAGACGGTGGAAATCCTCAAGCGACATCCAGAAGTCTCTGTCGGGATTCACCTAACGCTGAATTCGGAGTGGAAGAACTATCGCTGGGGACCCGTGTTAGGCCGCACTGCGGTCCCGACGCTGGTGGACGCGGATGGATACTTCTTCCAGTCCTCTCAGGCGCTGTATGACAACAAACCTGATCTGCAAGAAGTCGAGAAGGAGTTGCGGGCGCAGATCGATCGAGCGCTCAAGTCGGGACTCAAGATTGACTACGTGGACTACCACATGGGCACTCTCATGGGACGCCCCGATTTCCGCGACCTCACGGAGCGGCTCGCGCGGGCGTATGCTCTGGGCATGTCCATGTATTTTGGCGAGCCAAGTCACGATCCGCAGTATTCGGCAGCACCCGCACACAAAACCGACAGCCTTGTCGCGATGATCGATCGCCTCGAGCCTGGCTTCAATATGGTAATAACGCACGTGGGCATCGACGATTCTGAGCTGGGCGCGCTGCTGGACATGAACACATCGAATCCTCTTCCCGATATGAGCAAGAACCGTCAGGGAGAACTCGATGCACTCACGTCAGCGCGGTTCCGAGAGGCGATTAAGGCCCGCGACGTCAAGCTCCTGACTTATCGACAATTGATCGAAATGCAGGGCCTTACGACCATGAGGCGACCCGTAGGTTAAGAACTCATGCGCGACATTAGGAGGATTGCCATGGAGAAGACGATGTTCGTTAGGCATGCACTCCTGCACCGACGTCCTCACCGCTTTCGCGCGTTGGGGATGAGCCTACTGCTGACGATGGCTCTCAGCGGCACGGCATTGGGGCAGCCAACACCTGTCACTGGAACTGTAACCTCGGCGGGGGGCGCGTTTCTCCGCGGTGTGACGGTGCGAGTGCAGGGCACTGAGACCTCTGCCCTCACGAATGCGAGAGGGAGCTACTCGATAGCGGCGGCACCGGATGCAACTCTCGTCTTTACGCTTCTCGGACAGCGCCCCGCTATGGCGGCGGTCGGCGGCCGCCGAATCGTGGATGTCACGATGCAGGCGATGGCGTACCTCGAACAGGTGGTTGTCACCGGTTACTCCGAGGAACAGCGGCGCGCTGACATCACGGGAGCTGTCGCGAGCGTGAACATCGAAGCAGCGAACAAACTTACAGCGGCCAGTCTGCTTCAGAAACTGGATGCCAACGTGACTGGTGTGACTGTCGATGCGAGCGGTTCGCCCGGCTCACGAAGCACCGTTCGCATACGCGGGATCAGTTCCTTCCAGAACAACGATCCTCTGTACATCGTCGACGGCACGCCGGTTCAGGACTCCTACATCAACTTCCTGAACCCTAACGACATCGCATCGATTCAGGTCCTGAAGGATGCATCAACGGCGTCGATCTACGGTTCACGAGCGAGCAACGGCGTTATCATCATCGAGACCACCAAGCGCGGATCCGTTGGGCCGCCGCGCGCGACGCTGAAGGTGCGAACAGGGATCGCGACTCCGACGCGCGGCTACGATGACTTCCTCATTCTCGATGCACTGCAGTACCACGAGATACTCAAGCGGAGTTATCTGAACGCTGGCTTGCCCGTTCCGACAAATGTGTACGGGGATGCGAACAATCCGACTATTCCAAAATACATCTGGCCGAATAACTGCACACCGAACCCGTGCTCGAATGTCAATGAGGCGAACTATTCGTTCCCGAACAACTTGATCATGCCTGGCAGTCGCGGGACAAACTGGTGGGATGCTGTTTTCGGTTCGGCATTCGTTGGGGATTACAACCTGGATGTTGCAGGTGGCGGCGCGGAAAACGCATACGCGGTTTCATTCAACTACTTCGACCAGCAGGGTACGGCCGCGTACAACGGCTTCAACCGCGGCAGCGTGCGTATCAATACGCAGTTCACCCGTAAAAAACTGACCTTCGGAGAGAATATCTCGCTCTCACTCGAGCGCAGCGTCGGCGGTATCCCGAACGACCCAGGCGGTTTCGCAGAAGACGGCATCATCGGCAAGAATATCCTGATGCAGCCGGTCATACCGGTGCGCGATGTTGGTGGCAACTTCGCGTCAGGAAAGGCTGTCGGCTTGGGCAACCAGAGCAATCCGCTCAAATTCGCCTGGGGAGCCAAGGACAACATCACGCGAAACGACCGAATCTTCGGGAACCTGTTCGCCGGCTTCGACGTCACGCCGCAGATCACTGTGAGAACGCGGCTCGGATTCAACATGGGTCAGGGATCCTTCACGGGCTTCAATCCGATCATTCCTGAAAACTCAGAGCCGAACTTCACCAATTCGATCAACGAGAACTCGAGTCGATTCACTGATTGGACGTGGAGCAACACAATTAAGTACAGCCGGCAGTTTGGCAGTCACAACGTTGGCTTGTTCCTGGGACAGGAAGCCAACCAACAGACCAACCGATTCCTTGCAGCCGGGATAAGCAACCTCATCAACTCGGACATCAATTCGAGATTCGTGCAGGACGCCCTGGGTGATGCCGCTTCAAAGACAGTCAGCACTATCGGTGGGAAGAGCGGCTTGTTGTCCTTCTTTGGAAAGGCAGACTACAATTTTTCCGACCGATACGTTCTGAGCGTTACGCTCCGACAAGACGGTTCCTCAAACCTCGGTCCGGATCACCGGTGGGGAACGTTCCCCGCTTTCGGCGTTGGATGGAGAATCTCTCAGGAACCGTTCTTGGCGAATAACAGGATCTTTTCCGACGTCATGCTCCGCTTCGGTTGGGGCGTGACCGGAAACCAGAACATACCTGCCGGACGCATCGTTTCTCAGTTCGGCGGCAGCCGAGGAGATACCTACTACGACGTCGGCGGGACCAATAATACGGTGGTGGCGGGGTTCAGGGAAACCTCGTTAGGCAACAAGGACCTCAAGTGGGAAGAGAACCGGTCCACGAACGTGGGCGTCGACCTCGCCCTTTGGGACCGCAAGATCGATGTCGTCCTCGATGTGTACACGCGCCAGACGAACAACCTGCTCTTCGACCCGCGGATTCCCGCAACAGCGGGCGTAGCGGCCCCGCCAATCGTCAACGTCGGCAAGATGCAAAACCGCGGCGTCGACTTCTCGATCGGCCATCGCGCGAACACGTGGAGCGTGAACTTCAACGGCAGCCATTACAAGAACAAGATCGTCCGGATCGACGGCGTGCAGGACTTCTTCTTCGGTCCGATCTCGACCCGCTTCGGGAATCAGGTCATCAACAAGGTCGGCAATCCGATCGGCTCGTTCCATGGGTTGATCGCCGACGGGTTCTTCAGCGACGCGGCTGACGTCGCGGCCCACGCGAAACAGGACGGTGCCGCTCCTGGCCGAATCAAGTTCCGGGACACGAATGGTGACGGCCAGATCACCCTTGCCGACCGCACGATCATCGGAAGTCCTCATCCAGATCTGACGGCCGGCTTGGATATGTCATATCGCCGGGGCGATTGGGACCTCAGCGCCACCCTGTTTGGGACGTTCGGCAACGAGATCTTCGACGCGCAGAAGGAATACTATGTCTTCCGCAACTTCTCGACGAACGTTCGGCGCGACCTGCTGACCAAGTCGTGGGAGCCGGACAACAAGAACGCCAAGTATCCGCGGCTGGACGTCAACGACAACTTTAGCCGCGCGATCAGCAGCTTCTACGTCGAAGACGGATCGTACGTTAGGCTGCGGAACCTGCAGCTCGGCTATGAAGTCCCGCCGAAATACCTGCGCTGGCTACCGGCAGCAAGAGTCTACCTGCAGGCTGAGAATCTGTTCACCATCACCGGTTACGAGGGACTCGATCCGGCGCTACCGGCGGCGAACGTGTTCGGACCTGCCGGAGACATCCGCGACCAGTATCGCGGCATCGACCGCGGATCGTATCCGAGCAGCAGGACGTTCAGCATCGGCATCATCACCAACTTCTAGCAACCGCCAAGGACAACGAGACGATGAAAATCTCATCGAGGAACCCAATGGTTCGCTGGACTGCGCTCGTGATTCTTGCGGCGGGCGTGCCGTACGGCTGCAAGGATTTCCTGCAGCAAGCTGGAGAACCACAAGGCACGTTGAATGAACAGACGCTCCTGAACCGCACGGGAGTCGAAGGCACCCTGGTCGCCGCCTACCGAAAGTTGGACGGTGGCTGGGGGGCCGCCGCCAGCAATTGGGTGTGGGGGAGCGTCGCGAGCGACGATGCGTATAAGGGGTCTGAGGCCAGCGACCAGCCCCCGATCAATGACATCGAGGCCTACCATTGGTCCACGGCCGACGCCGAGAGTTACCTGAATGAAAAATGGGGAGGCATGTATGAAGGGGTGGTCCGAAGCAACTCGGCGCTACGCCTCCTCAAGCGCGTCGCGGCGGCCAATCCCGCAGAGATTCCCGCTGCGGACGCGAAGGGCATAGAGGGAGAAGCCCTATTCCTCCGGGCGTACTACCACTTCGAAGCGTGGCGGATGTGGGGGAATATCCCGTATTACCGCGAGAACGATACGGATTTTCGCAAGGCGAATTCCACAAGCGCGGAGGTCACGACTGAGATCCTGAAGGACCTGGATGCAGCAATCGCGGCGCTGCCGACATCTTCGCGCAATGGGCAGACTGGACGAGTACATCAGTGGACGGCCAAGGCGTACAAAGGACGCGTATTGGCCTATGCCGGTCAGTGGCCCGCCGCCCTCACGATATTGCGGGAAGTCAGGACCAGCGGCCCGTACGCGCTGGAAGCGAGCTACGATCGCGTCTGGACCGGCTTCAAGGAGTTAGAGAACGGAAAGGAGACGATACTCGCGTATCAGGCCTCTGCGAATGACGGCGAGCCTAGCGGCAACAATGCCAACTATGGCGAACGCCTGAATTTCCCGCATGGCGGCAGCACCTTGGAGTCGTGTTGTGGTTTTCACCAGCCGTCACAGAACCTCGTCAACTTCTACGCAGTGGACGGCAGCGGACTTCCCTTGGCGCTGACCGATGCGAACTGGAACGCCCGTAACACCAACCTCTCGGCGTCAACGCTCATACCGGTAGATCCGCGGCTGGATTGGTCGGTTGGGCGGGACGGCGTACCGTATAAGGACTGGGGCGCCCACGCGGCAGGTTGGATCAGAGCCCCTGCGTACGGCGGTCCGTACAGCCCAAAGAAGAACGTGCACGAGAAAGCCAGCGGCGCTTCGAGCAACGTAGGGTGGGTACCGATCCAGTTGAATTCCGTGAACATGCACATCTTCCGCTACGCTGACATGCTGTTGCTGCTGGCCGAAGCAGAAGTCGAAGCCGGGGTGTTGGACAACGCGCGAACGATCGTGAACCAGATCAGAGCACGCGCCGCCGTTCGCGTTCAAGGGCCAGGGACTGATCGCGCAAGCATCGCCGTTGCGATCAACGATCCCAGAATCAACTGGGCGACGTACCGCGTCGGTTTGTACAACACGACGTGGACGAACCAGGCCGATGCGCGCACGCGCGTTCGCTACGAGCGCAGGGTCGAGCTGGCGATGGAAGGTCAGCGATTCTTTGATTTGCGACGCTGGGGAATCGCTGAGACAACTCTCAACACGTATCTGACGGCCGAGAAGACGAGGAGACTCTACCTTGCGGCTGCGGCACCGTTCGCCCAGCGGCATCGTTGGTATCCCATTCCTGCGAGACAGATCGAGCTGAGCAAGGTGGCGGGTGCGGAGCGGCTCAAGCAGAATCCTGGCTGGTAGTGATCAGCGCCTAACGGCGCCTGATCGAAAACGCTTGCAGTGAGTCGCCTGTATTGGCGACTAGCAGGGCCTGGCCCGTCGAAGTTTTGACGAGGGCCAGGCCCGCAGCGTTGAGGGGAGCCAGGAAACCGCTCTCGGTCGGCGACAGCGCTGTGAAATGGCCTTTCCCATCACCCCTCAGCAAAAGCCCATTGCCGGCATCCAGCCTCAGCGTGTTCGGCTCCGTATCGTAGAGGTTCCCTGCCACGATCATGTCGAGGTGGCCGTCGCCGTCAACGTCGTTAGGCACGATGCCCCGGATCGGTGCAATCTGCGCCAAATTGGGCAATGCGAAGTGCGCGAACTTTCCGTTCCCCATGTTCTGCAGATAGACGCTAGCGAAGGTATCTGTTTGGTAATGAGTGGCCTGTTCCAGCTGGGCGGGCCCAAATGCCTGTCGCAGCGAGGCCTTGGCGAACGCACCATTCGTGGGGAACTGCAAGGTGAGCGGGTAGATGGCGCGGCCTAACGAGGCCAGGCCCGCCACAGGGTACTCCACACCGTCTACTTCTTGTGTGAGGACGATGTCAGTGGTCCGATTGCCAGTGAAATCAGCGGCATATACGCCGAACCGGCTCTTTTCTCCTGTTGTGTAGCTCGAGTTGAGTCCAAGGTTTCCAGCGACTATGTCGGGACGACCGTCTCCGTTGAAGTCGCCAGTCGCTAGGCTAAACCACCAACCTCGCAGCGCGGGCAGCCCCGTGGACTTCGTAACGTTGCTCAGTCGAGCTCCATCGTTGCGATAGAACTCGAGCGTCATCCATTCGCCGGCCGTGACGAGATCCAAACGCCCATCGCCGTCGAAATCGATCCATACCGCATCCGTGATCATTCCTGCGGGGCGCGCGAGCTCGGGTGCTACTTGTTCAGTAACATCCGTGAAGCGACGGCCATCGCCGCGCAGGATGTAACTCCGAGTCGGAAAGGGATAGATGTGAGGCGTTAGGCGGCCACCAATGAACAAATCGATGTTGCCGTCGCCGTTGAAGTCGCCGGCGCGAACAGCGGCCTTGCTCGTTCGCATGGGCGGCAGCGCCGCCACATCCCTGGCGAACTTACCGCTTCCTTGATTGATGTACAAACGATCTTGCAAGAGCGCGGAACCATTCGTTAGGTGGTAGCCGCCGCTCGCTACGTAGAGATCCAGCAACCCGTCGCCGTTCGCATCGAAGAACAGCGCGCCCCAGTCGTCCTGCCCCTTGTCTGCTACCCAAGGCTGTCCAGCTGCTGACTCGACGAAGGTGCCATTCTCGTCCTGCACGAGGAGCCTTCCGGGAGCCCCTGCCCCACCGCCGATAAACACGTCATCAAGGCTGTCACCATTCGCATCTCCCACGGCGAGCGGAGGGCCCTGTCTGGAAACGACATATGGCATGAGTGGCTGGGAGCTGTAATCCAGCCGCGAGCTTAGCCGATGCTTACTGCTCGTTAGGCTACCTCCCGTTCGGGAGTCCAACGGTTCGAATATCTGCGACGTTGCGCGCGGAGCGACGTGCTCCTTTTTCCCTGTCGCATCGGATTGCTTTACGAGCAAGAGGCGATCTACCTCGAGGTCCGTGAGCAACTGATAGCGACCGTCCGGCCACCACACTTCCAAACTGTCGACTCGTTGCGAACGACCGAGCCCGAACTGCACGCGGTCATCAGTCGTGGACATGTAGCCTCGATACGGCGTGTGGTAGATGTGCTGCTTCGCCCCGTTGGCCGTGAGGACGAGCTGCGATCCGATGGCACGACTGTTCGGCGACTCTCCCTGCAGTCTCACTTGCAGATAGTGATTGGCAGCGTCGCTGGACGCTGCAACATTCTCGTAGATGAGCGCCGGCGCGTTGATGTTATTCACCACGAGGTCGAGCTTGCCGTCGTTATTAAGGTCGCCGTAGGCCGCGCCGTATGAGAAGCTCGCCTGGTCCATCCCCCATTCTTTGCTTTTGTTTGTGAACGTTAGGTCACCGTTGTTGCGAAAGACGTAGTTAGGCTCTTCGTAACCGTGCAGCGAGTTGAGCATGTCCAGCCCCTCGCGCCGCGAACGATTCGCATCGCCGCTTCGGCGTACAGCGAACATGTTCACCTGATAATCGAGATCGTTGACAGCTTTGGGATAACCGTTGCTGATGAAGATGTCTTTCATGCCGTCATTGTCGAAGTCCGCAAAGAGCGCGCTCCAACTCCAGTCTGTCGCTGCAACACCCGCAAGATGAGCGACGTCGCTGAAGATGACGTCGCCGTCTCTCGTGACCCCGTTACTCAGCTGCAGCGAGTTCACGGAGTAATCATCGCGGAACCCTCGGCCGCGCGACTGCAGGAGACTCGCGTAGGTCAAGAACCCGGTCGTGCGTTTGCGCCGGCTGAGATCGCGCGGCATCATGTCGACCTGCAGGATGTCGGGCCAACCGTCGTTGTTGAAATCGGCGATATCAACGCCCATGCCTGCATAGCTCGCGTGCTTCAACCAGCGCGCCGCCTTGTTGCTGAATGTGCCGTCACCGTTGTTGATATAGAGCACGTCGTTAGGCGAGCCGTCATTGGAGACATAGATGTCCGGCCGGCCATCTCTATTCAGGTCGCTCACCACGACACCTAGGCCGTACCCCGCATCACGCAGGATCCCGGCGTCGTTGGACACATTGGTGAACGTCGCGTTGCAGTTATTTCGGTAGAGCTGGTTGTAACTACCGGGCGTCTCGCCACGGATCGCTGCGGGGTGACGCGTTACCTCAACGCGAGAAAAATCCGCGGGTGAATTGGTCAGCAGAAACAGGTCCAGGCATCCGTCAGCATCGTAGTCGAGAAAAGCAGCGTGCGTCGTAAAGCCCTCGTCGGCAATGCCGTACTTCGCCGCTGCTTCTGTGAACGTGGAATCCCTGTTGTTGACGAAGAGCAGGTTCGCGCGCTCGTTAGGTTTGGACCATTCCGGGCCGGACACAGAGACATAAATATCCAGGTACCCGTCGTTGTTGATGTCCACCATCGAAGCGCCGGTGGCCCACCGGTTCGTCTTGACACCAGCTTGGTCGGTGATGTCGTCGAACCGCATGTCCCCTTTGTTCAGGTATAAGCGGCTCGTGACCATGTTGCCGGCAAAGAAGATGTCCGGCAGCCCGTCGTTATCGATGTCCCCGACGGCTACGCCGGCACCGTTATAGACATAGACGTCAGTCTGCACGTTGAGAGAGTCACTTGTCGTGATTGTGTTCGCGAACGCGACTCCAGTCTGTTCCGGGCTCAGAAGCTTGAAGAGCGCGAGCTCACGCTTTCCTGCGTCGCAACCGGCCACAGAAAGGAGCAGGGCTACGAGCGCGCCGAGACGCGTCAGATGCATGCGCCAAATAGCGCGGCGAGAAGCGAAATCGCAACACGGGCGAAGCACTAGCAACTGTTCTCCGGCGCTCGCTATGTTGCAGCGGCCTCCGGTACCGTTCCGAAGGCCGGCGTTAGGTGCCCAGCCCCCGAGCACAAGCATCACTGACTCGGCACTGCCTCACAGGAGATTGCACGTGTCAAAGCTACGCTGCAATATCTCGCTGTCACTCGACGGTTTCGTTGCAGGCCCCAACCAGAGCCTGGAGAATCCGCTTGGGATCGGCGGCGAGCGCCTGCACGACTGGGTGGTTCCGCTTGCGTTCTGGCGCGCGATGCACGGCAAACAAGGCGGCGAAGTCAACGAGAGCAACCGGGTTAGCGAGGAAAACTTCGCCAACGTCGGTGCCACCATCATGGGACGCAACATGTTTGGCGGACATCCTGGTCCTTGGGACGCAAATAAACCATGGAATGGCTGGTGGGGCACCAATCCACCTTTCCATCACCCGGTGTTCGTTCTTACGCATCACGCGCGCGAGCCACTCGCACTCGAAGGTGGCACGACGTTCACCTTCGTCACAGGTGGCATTCAATCGGCCCTGGAGCAGGCGCGCCGAGCCGCTGGTGGCAAGGATGTATCGCTCCCCGGCGGGGCCAAAGTCGCACAGCAGTATCTCAACGCGGGCCTCATTGATGAGATGGAACTCCACGTCGTTCCGATGCTACTTGGCGGCGGCGAGCGGTTGTTTGATAAGGTTGGTGACGACATGCACGGCCTCGAGCTCGTGCGGACGGTTGCTGCGCCCAACGTGACGCACCTGAAATTCGTTAGGCGCCCATAGCGACCGATGCGACGAAACCTCGCTGTTTGTCTCTCCCTGGCAGCTTTCACGATCCAGGCATCCGGCTGTTCCGGCGATGCGTCCCGTGCGGCAGCGCGTCCACCTAACGTCGTCTTCATTCTTGTTGACGACCTGCGCTGGGACGACATCGGTGTAGCCGGCCATCCGTTCGCCGAGACCCCTGCGATCGATCAGCTCGCACGCGAAGGGGCACGATTCCTTAACGCCTTTGCGACAACGCCGCTCTGCTCCCCCAGTCGTGCCGCGATCCTCACGGGACAGTACGTGCATACCAACGGGATCATCGACAACACGGCGCGCGATTCGGCCAGCCACCGACTGCGCACGTTCGCAATTCCGTTGGCGAGCGCCGGCTACGAGACGGGGTTCTTCGGAAAGTGGCACATGGGGAACGATGACACGCGGCGCCCGGGTTGGACGCACTGGGTAGCAATGAAAGGACAGGGTGAGGCGATCAACCCGAAGCTCAACGTCGACGGCGAGCGCATTGAAGCACCAGGGTACGTCAGCGATGTCCTCACGGACTATGCGCTGCGTTTCATGAAGCGCTCCGAGGGAAAGCCGTTTTTGGTTTTCTTGGCGCATAAGGCGCTGCACCCTAACGTAGCGCAGCGCGATGACGGCAGCGTGGCGCCGCTGCAGGGTCAAGGCGCCGGATTCATTCCGGCTGATCGTCATCGGGGCCGGTACGCACAGGCAACCGTCCCGCGTCGACCTAACGCGACGTCGCCGGTGCGGCACAAACCCGCCCTCGAGCGCCGAGTCGCCGGATTGCCGCCCGTGAGTCCGGCTACGGGCACGCCGGACAAGGACGTGCGCGCTCGCCTCGAGATGTTGCTTGGCGTCGATGAGAGTCTGCAGAAGATCCGCGCTGCGCTGGTCGAGATGGGAGAGCTGGACAATACGATCGTCATCCTAACGAGTGATCATGGCTACTTTTATGGCGAGCATGGGCTCAACGAAGGGCGGCGCCTGGCGTACGAGGAAACGGCGCGCATCCCGCTGATTATTCGTTACCCGCGCGCTGTACGCGCTGGTCAGACACCCGCGCAGCTCGTGCAGGTGATCGATCTCGCCCCGACAATCGTGGCGTTGGCTGGTGTCGCCGACACATTTCCGCGGCAGGGAACATCGCTCGTCCCGTTGCTCGACGGCTCCGCGACGACGTGGCGACGGTCGCTGCTCCTGGAGTACTACAGCGACCACGTCTTCCCGCGCATGCTCAACATGGGGTATCAGGCTGTGCGCACGGAGCAGCACAAGTACATCGACTATCTCGAGCTGCCGGGCATGGATGAGCTGTACGACCTCGCGGCCGATCCGTACGAGATGGATAACCTCATGGGCACGCCGGCTGGCAATCGCTTACTTCCCACGCTGCAGGCTGAGCTACAACGCTTACAGCGGGAAAGTAGCTACTGCGCGGATTTCATGGGTTATCGTTAGGTGGCCCGGAGCATGTGCGGCCACAGCCACGCGGCGTTCGTGCTGTTATTTCTCGGGGCGTTAGCGTGCGGCCAACGCGACTCCGGCGTCCAAGCGCCAGGCGCAGGACCTGAGGGAATGGTCTGGATCCCCGGCGGCCGTTTTCTGATGGGGAGTGAAGGGACGCACGCGTTACCTAACGCGAGGCCGGTGCATCCGGTCGCGGTCGATGGCTTCTTCATGGACCGCGATGTGGTGACGAACGCGCAATTCGCCGCGTTCGTGCAAGCGACCGGCTACGTGACTGTTGCCGAGCGTGCCCCAGATGTCGCGGCATTGATGGCGCAGCTCCCGGCGGGCGCCGTACCTCCCCCCCAAGAACAACTCGTCCCCGGTTCCCTGGTCTTCACGCCATCGCCTAACGTGGTGGATCTGCGCGACTGGTCGCAATGGTGGCGCTGGGTCCCTGGTGCGGATTGGCGCCATCCTGAAGGTCCGCTGAGCTCCATCGCGGGGAAAGATTCACACCCAGTGGTGCAAGTCGCGTGGGAGGATGCCGTCGCATTCGCCAAATGGGCCGGCAAACGCTTGCCCACAGAAGCCGAGTGGGAGTTCGCCGCGCGAAGCGGCGCGGAGCAGCGTGAGCATGCATGGGGGGACGCAGCGTTCGATCCGGAGCATCCGCAGGCGCATATTTACGCAGGGACGTTCCCAGCGCACGCCGCGAGCACGCGGCCCGTCGGATCCTATGTGCCTAACACGTACGGACTGCGCGACATGTCCGGCAACGTCTGGCAATGGACGCTGGACTGGTTCCACCCCGACACCTACCGGAGCGATTTCGGCCGAGGCGTCGTACGCAACCCTGTGTCAACGACAGGCGCGAGTGCGATGCGCGTCATGCGCGGTGGATCGTTCTTGTGTAACGATTCCTACTGCCGTGGGTACCGGGTGAGTGCGCGCAGCTTCGGAGCGCCGGATACTGGCGGTCCGCACATCGGCTTCCGCAGCGTCATGACCGTGCAGCAGTGGCACGCGTTGCAGGCGCAAAGAGCGATATTGCAGCGTCATGACTGAGCGAAGATTCAACGAGGTCGAAGTCGCCGCCATCTTCGAGAGAGCGACGGAGGCGCGGGAAATCCCTCAGCGCGAGCTTCCGTCGGGTGAGGGTGAGGGTGAGGGTTTGACCCTCGCTGAGCTCAAGGAGATCGGCCGCGAAGTCGGGATCGCACCGGACTTGATCGTTCACGCGGCACAGATGATCGACCAGGGCGGGCGTCCGACATCGCGCCAGTTCATTGGTATCCCCATCGGGGTCGGGCGGACGATCGAGCTCGATCGCAGGCTCACTGAGGATGAGTGGGAGCGTCTCGTTGTGGATCTGCGCGAAACGTTCGATGCGCGCGGCGTGGTGAGGCGTGAAGGCTCACTGCGCCAGTGGACGAACGGCAACCTCCAAGCTCTCCTGGAGCCGACGGAAACAGGTCAACGCCTCCGCCTTCGCACCGTGAAAGGCGACGCGCGCAGCTTGATGATCGGAGGACTCGGGATGTTCGGTGCGGCGGCGGCGGCTGTGGTCCTTGCGGTACTGCGAGGCGGCGATGCTGGGACGTTGTCGTCGCTCTGGGTTTTGGCCCTGGGCGGTGCTGGCATGTTCGGTCTTGGCGCGATGCGCCTACCGCGTTGGGCACGGCTCCGCCAGCAGCAGATGGAAGGCGTTGCCGAACGACTCGCGCTCGTTGCGAAGTCACAAGTCGCAGATGATTCGCGGAGCGAGCGTTAGAACGACAGCCCGCGCGGAAGCACCAGGCAGTTCGCTTCAGATCATGCGGGCGGCGCTCCTTTTCCTCGGGACCGCGCTTTCGGTGACACCGCTAGCGACGCCGGCGCTCGCTCTCGCGGGCGCCTTCTCCCTGGCTGTAGGGAATCCATGGTCGCGCCTAACGGGCAGCACAAGCGCGGGACCAGCGATCGGCGCCAAGCGCGAGGCGATGAGCGTCTCGCTCGCAGTCGTGTTCGTCCTGAACGCAGTTGCGCTCTACATCTTCTCGCGCACAGCAAAGCCGCGTTAGGCAACGGTCGCCGCCTGCCCATTCCGTGGTTTATCGGGCTCTTTGTGATCGCGGCCGTGGCCCGGTCGCTAGCGCCTGCTGGCGCCACCCCGCTGTTCGACACCGCTGCACGAAGCGGGCGTAAAGCACTAGTTCTCACACTGTTCTTGATCGGGGCGAGCGTTACGCGGGCCGAGTTGCAGACCGTAGGTCTTCGGCCGTTCGCCCATGGTCTTCTGCTCTGGCTGTTCGTTACCATCCCTACGCTCTTCGCAGTCATACGGCTACAGCAGTAGGCCAGGGCCACGCCATTCGCTCGACTACGCACGGGAGCATAGACCGAGGATGACAGAGAAACACGAGACTCAAGCGAGTGCGGCGGAGCAGCCAATTCGATCCGTCGACGCTGGCAAACGGCTGAAGTTCAGCACCAACAACACATTCCACGCTGCGCTTCGTCGACAGGTTGAAGACTACTTTCGCAGCACCGGGCGACGACAACGCGACTGTCTGCAGATGTACCTCAAGTCAGCCGTCTTGCTTGTTTCCTTCGCCACGTCGTATCTGCTGTTGGTGTTCGTCGCGCAAGCGTGGTGGCAGGCTCTCCCGCTCGCCCTTTTGCTGGGACTTTCCACGGCGGCAATCGCTTTCAACATTCCGCACGATGGCGGACATCAGGCGTATTCGAACCGCCAATGGGTCAACAAGCTGACCGCGATGACACTGGATGTCCTCGGAGGGAGCTCGTACCTCTGGCACCAGAAGCACGCCGTCTTCCATCACACATATGTCAACATCACGGGCCACGACAGCGACATCGACCTTGGCGTCCTCGGTCGCCTAACGCCGCATCAGAAGCGCTTCGCCTTTCACCGCTGGCAGCACTTTTACCTCTGGCCCCTCTACGGGTTGTTGGCGATCAAGTGGCAGCTCTTCGATGATTTCCGAGATATCATCACCGGCCGGATCGGGGAGCATCGATTCCCACGGCCGAAGGGGTGGGAGCTAGCGATCTTCATCGGCGGGAAAGTGATTTTCTTCGCCCTCGCGTTCGGGATTCCGCTGTTGTTCAACTCGTTCATAGTAGTGCTTTTGTTCTACGGAACGGCGGCGCTCGTGGTGGGGATGGTGATGAGCGTCGTCTTTCAACTCGCGCATTGCGTAGAACAAGCTGACTTCCCGCTCCCACAGGAAGACACGGGGCGCATTGAAAATGCGTGGGCGATCCATCAGGTCGAGACCACGGTGAATTTCGCGCGGCACAGTGGCGTGGTGGCGTGGCTCGTAGGCGGATTGAACTTTCAGATCGAACACCATCTCTTCCCCAAGATCTGCCACGTGAATTTCCCAGCTCTCTCGAAAGTTGTGGAGGAGACTTGTCGCGAGTTCGGTGTCAAATACACTGCGCACAAATCGTTCTGGGCAGCGCTGGCGTCGCATTTTCGCTGGCTGCGCCGCATGGGAATGCCGCACACGACTTGATGATCGCTGCGCGCCTGTGCCTCACCAATACGAATCCGCGCTTCCAAGCTCTCGTGCGGCGACTGAACCTACCTGGCTGACAAACGTCTGGCCGCCTAGCGTTATCGCCGCTGCCCTTCCATCTCATCTCCGATGATGCGCCTAACGTCGGAGACGTCCGGTTCCTTTCCCGTAATGCGCTTCCTTCGGCCTGAAGCACCCACGCCTACCGGACGGCGCGCGCTGCAGGCGCGAGCGTCGGTGCGGCGCCATATTCAGCCGCCGCGGAGAAGGGTTCACGTTGAGCAACGGAGGTAACGAATGTCCGCCAAGCGAGAAGCGCGCCGACAGCGCTCGGCGCTGGAGCGCGAGAACAAGGAGCGACGACGACGCCAGCACGTCCTGAGATCGCGCCTGTTATTCGTCCTGGGAACCGCGGCAGTGGTCGCGATCGGCCTCCTCTTGGCGCTACGCGACAAGCCTGGTCGCCCAGGGCAGGTCTGGTCAGCGGAGCACGGGCATTGGCACGACCAGTAACCACGCGCCCGCTCCACCGTTCGCGTAGCCCGCGCATATTCAGCGCCTGCCATGCAACCTTCGCATCCAGGAACTGACGCGATAACGCGCCGGCTCGCCGAGGCGCTTGTTGCGACGCCCTATGGAGCCCTACCACCTAACGTGGTCGTCGACGCACGCCGCGCCGTTCTTGACTGGCTTGGCTCGGCCGTCGCCGGATCCATCGAGCCACCCGCCCGTATCGCACAACAAATCGTCGCGCGGCTCGGCACTTCCAGCGAAGCGACTGTCTTCGGCGCGCCGCGTTCGTCGGCTGCGGGGGCCGCGCTTGCGAACGGCGTCGCATCGCACATCCTCGAGCTGGACGACGTGCATAAGGGATCCACGCTACACGCCGGCGCAGCGATCATCCCGGCCGCGCTCGCGGTCGCCGAACGCGAACACGCTGACGGCCAAGCGTTCATCCTCGCCGTCGCACTCGGTTATGACGCCGCGTTGCGCATCGGCGAAGCTGTGAACCCTGACCACTATCGATTCTGGCACCCGACAGGAACGGCCGCGACCTTCGGCGCCGCCGTCGCAGCTGGCTCCCTGTTGCAGTTCGATGAACAGCAAATGATCGACGCGTTAGGCACGGCCGGCACGCAGGCTGCCGGCCTCTGGGAGTTCAATGCCGACGGCGCGATGAGCAAACACCTGCATCCCGGCAAGGCCGCGTTCAACGGAGTCCTCGCCGCCGATCTCGCCGCTGCTGGATTTACAGGCGCCACTCGCATCCTCGAAGGCGACCGAGGTTTCTTCCGCGCCACCGCACAATCGTTCGACCCAACGCGCATTACCGACCGCCTCGGCAGTCATTGGAAGATCAGCGAGAATTGCTACAAGATGCATTCGTGCTGCGGACACACACATTCCGCGATCGACGTCGCGCTCCAGCTTCGCGCCCGCGTACGCGCCGCGGAGATCAGCGCAATCGATATCGAGACCTACGGTCCTGGCTTTGAGATCGTGAAGGAGCAAAATCCACGCACGCCGTACGCTGGGAAATTCAGCCTGACATATTGCGTTGCGGCAGCGCTTATCGATGGCCGCGTGAATCTGGAGCAGTTCGCCGACGGTCGCTTCGGGCCGGAAGGCGTTAGGCATGACGCTATCGCGGCGCTGCTTGCGTGCACGCGAGTGACCGTCGCCGGCGATCTCACGGCGAAATACCCAGCGGCATGGCCCGTGCGACTGACCATCCAACTCGCTGACGGGAGCGTACTCCGCGGGGAGGCAGACTTTCCGCGCGGTAACCCTGAGAATCCGGTCACAACCGACGATCTGGAGGCTAAGTTCGTCGCCCTCGTGGCAGCGCGATTGGGCGCGGATGTCGCGCAACGCGGAATCGCGCTCGTTCACGCCATTGACGCTTGCGACGACATGGCGACGCGGTTCGCTGATCTCGTGCCTAACGCGACTATGCCGACCGCATCGATGGCATGACCGACATCAACCCGCGCGCGGCTGAGCACGCGGAGTACCGCCACGCCGTGCGCGATTTGTGCGCGCAGTTCGCGAGCGACTACTGGCAGGACGTGGATTCGCGCGCCGAGTATCCCGAGAAGTTCGTGCGGGCGCTCACCGATGCTGGCTGGCTCGCGGCGCTCATACCGACCGAATACGGTGGCGGCGGCATGAGCATCACCGAAGCGTCGGTGATCCTCGAAGAGGTCAACCGCTCCGGCGCCAACTCGGGCGCGTGCCACGCGCAGATGTACATCATGGGTACGCTGCTCAGGCACGGGTCAGACGAGCAAAAGCAACAATACCTCCCCGCGATCGCACGCGGCGAGCTGCGACTGCAAGCGTTCGGCGTGACTGAACCGACCGCAGGGACAGACACGACGAAGATCACCACCTTCGCCGAGCGGAGTGGAGATCGCTACATCGTCAACGGGCAGAAGATCTTCATTTCCCGCGTGCAGCATTCTGACCTGATGCTACTCCTCGCGCGTACGACGCCGATCGCCGAAGTGAAGAAGAAGTCAGATGGGCTTTCCGTCTTTTTGATCGATTTGCGCGACGGGGCGAAGCGCGGCCTAACGTTGCGACCGATTCGTAACATGGTGAACCACGAGACCAACGAGGTCTTCTTCGAGGACTTCGCAATCCCCGCTGCGAATCTCGTCGGCGAAGAAGGCAAAGGATTCCGCTACATCTTGAGCGGGATGAACGCCGAGCGGATCCTGATTGCCGCTGAGTGCGTCGGCGACGGCTATTGGTTCATCGATCGCGCGCGGCGTTATGCGGGTGAGCGCGTCGTCTTCGATCGGCCGATCGGAGAGAATCAAGGCGTGCAGTTCCCCATCGCGCGCGCGTATACGAATGTGCGCGCGGCCGACCTGATGCGCTATGAAGCTGCCCGGCTCTACGATGCAGCTGAGCCGTGTGGCGCCGAGGCGAATATGGCCAAGCTCCTCGCTGCTGACGCGTCCTGGGAAGCCGCGAACGTCTGCCTTCAAACACACGGCGGGTTTGGCTTCGCCGCCGAGTACGACGTGGAGCGAAAATTTCGCGAAACGCGACTATATCAGGTCGCCCCGATTTCGACGAATTTGATTCTCTCGTATATCGGCGAGCACGTGCTGGAGATGCCGAGGTCATTTTAGGGTTTGAAAACAGCTTTTGACCGGGGAGGGCGCAGAGGACTGCGTACGCACCTGCATCACTTCGCAAAAAATGACTCGGCTATGCTTCTCTTTGCTCCTGCGCTTTCCTCTATTTCCTCTGCGTCGTCTGTGAATAGCCCATTCCAAACCACTGGGCCCGCGACCAACTGTGAAAGCAACTGACGCACTACCCCTGAGCGGATTGCGAGTCGTCGCTCTCGAACAGGCAGTGGCGGCGCCGTTCTGCTCGCGGCAACTCGCGGACATGGGGGCAGACGTCATCAAAGTGGAGCGCCCCGGCGTTGGTGATCCCGCGCGGTCCTACGACAACGCGATACGCGGCCAGTCGGCGTACTTCGCATGGCTCAACCGCGGCAAGCGCAGCGTCGCGCTCGACCTTGCAACCGACACTGCGCGTGATGCTTTGACGCGCCTGCTCGCGCGCGCCGACATCTTCATACACAACCTCGCTCCTGGTGCTGTCGAGCGACTCGGCTTCGGCTACGACGCCGTAGCTTTTTCGAATCCGCGACTCATCTGGTGCGGCATCTCGGGATACGGTCCCGATGGGCCGCGCCGCGACTCCAAGGCGTACGACATGCTCGTGCAGGCTGAGTCAGGAGTAGTAGCGCTCACCGGTTTGCCTAACGCGCCGGCCAAGGTTGGGATCTCCATCGCCGACATCTCAGCGGGGATGTACGCATACTCCTCGATTCTTACCGCGCTGATTCAACGCGCTGCGACCAACAAGGGCGATCGCATAGACATTTCTATGCTCGAGTGCCTCACCGAGTGGGTCACGCCGCCGCTGTACGTGTGGAAAGGGACAGGAAAGGTTCCCGCCCGGGCCGGTGTGCGGCACAATATGATCGTACCCTATGGCGCTTATGCCTGCGCCGACGGCGTCGTGATGTTCGCGATACAGAATGCTGCGGAGTGGCAACGCTTTTGCGACATCGTCATGCAACAGCCAGCGCTGGCGGCGGACGAACGTTTCCGAACTAATCCCGCGCGCCTAACGAACCGTGCCGTGCTCGAAACGTTGATCGAAGACCGCTTTCGCGACCATACGCAGGGAGACATCATGACGTTGCTCACGACAGCGGATATCGCGACCGCGAATGTCAATGATGTGCCAGCAGTCGCTGACCATCCACAACTTGCCGCGCGCAAACGGTGGACGACCGTGCCTTCGCCGAGCGGTGAGCTCCCCGCCCTTCTGCCACCGCACAACATTAAAAGCGCCGCTCCACGCATGGGTGCTGTTCCGGCGTTAGGCGAACATACCAACGAGGTTCTCAGCGAGCTCGGCATCGAGCTGGCGCCGCACGAGAAAGTCACATGAGCGACGGACGATTCTACGAAGATTTCGAAGTTGGTATGGTGTTGCGTCATGCGATTGGGCGCACGGTGACGGCGACGGACAACGCCTGGTTCTCGCTCCTCACCTGCAACCCCAATCCGATCCACATCGACAGGCATTACTCGGCGCAGACCGACTTCGGCCAGCCGCTTGTGAGTTCGCCTTTTATACTCGCGTTGGTGACTGGCCTATCCGTCGCGGACGTGTCGCAGAATGCAGTGAATCTCGGATGGGAGGAAGTGAAAATCCCGGCGCCGGTGTTCGAGGGTGACACGATCTACGCGCAGACGGAGATCATGACTACGCGCGAATCTGAATCGCGCCTGACGATGGGTATCGTCGGCGTCAAGACAACGGGCTTCAAGCAAGACGGGACCGTGGTCATGGAGTTTCGGCGGACGATCCTCGTGTACAAGCGTGGTAAGGGACCGAAACGGCCCGTCCCTGTCATGCGTTGAGACGACATGGGTCAGTAATCGAGCATGACGACAATAAGTAACGCCACGCTGAGCGGCGGCGCCTAACGCACACGGATCAGGCGCTCTTGCCCGATGTCATCGCCCGTGAACTTTTGCATCTCCGCCGCGTTGGCCTCGAAGAGGGTGTCTCCCGCCATCGTGTAATGCACGGGTGGGCCGCCCTGCCCAAGTGATCGCAGGTTGAGCATCACACCGACGATGCGATACGTCCCTGAGTCGGGGCCCATGTGTTGCGGTTCCGGGACCTTCACATCCAGTCGGCGACGGAGCCAGGTGCCGTCTGTTCTCAGTGTTAGGAGCTGCCGAGCGTAGACGCCCTTGCTGTCACGCGGCTGCACCGCGTAGTCGCCCGCTATACGCGCGCGCGCGGCGCTCTCTTCGTTTTGACAGCCGATGAAGGCGACCACTGTGATAAGACCAGCGAGCGCGCGACGCGGCGTGTTCAAGCGCTTAGCTAAGCGCAGGGATCTCCACAACATGGCTCGCTCGTTAGGGAGATTGACGGCCCGTGCCGGTGGGTTGGCTCACGCACGCGGACCAACCGCTCCTCACCAATGTCAAAGCCGGCGAACGCCTGCATCTCCACTGCATTTGCACCGAACAGCGTGTCTCCTAACACGGTATAACGCACAGGCACACCGGCCGACACCAGAGATCGTAGGTTGATCATCGCGCCTCAATGTCAGGACGTAGCGAACGCGGAAGTGCGTGCTGCCCAACTCGACAGCGAAGTCGCCGGCAATCCGTCTCGTGCTGAAGTCTCTTCGTCTTGGCAGCTCATGACTGCGATCAGTCCAACAGAGACGGCCGCCGCGCGAATACAACGCCTACCCCCGCGCAGCAGTGAACGCAGCATGCTCACGGCTTCGCGAGGCCGTTAGGCGCATCTAGCACAAGGCGCCGCAGTACGTGATCGCCCTCGAGCACACCAGCGACACTGATTGGTACGACGACCGTTCGCGTTTTGAATCCCCAGTCGTGGCTCTTCAGCGTGGCATGTTCAATGCTGCCCGGGAGTCGCTTTGTCATGACGATCGCTGCCGGTTTGTTCATGGTGGTCTCTTCCGTGATGTGCCGAAATGCGAGTGGCGCACGAGCCAGCGGGCGACGCGTTGCTAGTGAGATCATCGCTTCGATGTCATTAATGTTGCTCGTCACAGCGGCATCGCCCACAGAGATGCGGTGAACCTCGCTGATGTCCCCGTTAGGCGCGCTTCGTACGACAAGCACCTCGGCGGACGCGCGACAGAACTCAGCGGGGATCTTGTCCCGCAAGCGGTCCATCGCTCTCGTCACCCGCGTTGGAAACTGAACGGCGATGACCGTGATCGCTGTCCCTTCGTCCCTCTCCCCCGGCCCGAGCGAAATGCGGTCGCTCTGTCCCGCTGAATCACGCAGCTCGGTGTCCTTGCCAAAGACGAGCCGTGAACCACCGTACGCTCTCGTTATGGCGTGCCGTAACACGCCGACGACTTCGTCTTGCAGACGGTCACGGCGACGCGCTTCCGATTGAACGGCAAGATCCAAGGCAACGGGTTCACAGCGCGGCGCGGCCACAACTGGCGCAGCCGGAGCCGTCGCATGGCCGGCTTCGATCACCTGCCCCGCCTGGACGCTCTTGAGTGCAGTGGCTGAGGCGGGCGTGGACCTCACTTCTGCCGAATCGGCAAGGTTGTTCCTAACGAGAGTGATTGGTCCTAGGGGCTCGCTGCGGTCTAGCGCTTGGAATTGCACGCCGGCGCGGAAGTCCCACATCGCAAACGGGGATTGTCGAGCGGCGTTACCGCGCTGAACGACTTTCCAGCCGGTGAAGAAGACGGCTGCAGCCGCTACGCCGACCACGGGAAGGAGCCGCAACCATATGATGGAGCGCTGCATACGGCATATGGACGCCTGAGGGGCGCGCTCACGTCACAAGGCCGGGGCCCTCGCGTCTACGGTGGGCTAACCGCTTACAGGTAGCCTAACCACCAGTCGCGCCGGCGTTCTTTGAGCCGCGCATACCAGCGGCAGATTGGCCAAAGCATTACGACCACGAGAATCCAGATCGCGTAAATGTACGGCAGCGGGAGCGGCCAGCCGGGAGGTTGCGTGATCGGATACTTATCGAGAGTCGGCGATTCGAACATCCAGTGCACGTCGCCATATCGGAACCAACAGATGACCACTGCCACTAGGTGAATGAGCGGCACGTGCAGCGCATAGTAGAAGAGCGGCACCCTTCCGAGAACCACTGTTGGTCGCAGCCATGTCGGCACGCCGTTGTCGAGGAGCCGCAACAAGAGAAGGGCGGGCCCCAGCGTCATCAGCAGGAACAGCAGCGACGGAGGGTACTTGGTGGTGTTCAGAAAGGAGAGCAGTGTGAATAGGCTCGATCGCTGAGCGGACCACGGCACTGGATCGCCGTAGATGTTCAACCAGCGAAGGACGACGAAGCCAATCGTTAGGCCTAACCCAACACGCAAAAGAAATGCGCGACGGCGTGCTGCTTCCCATTCAAATACCTGTCCTAACGCATATCCCGCCGCCGTCACCCCGATCCAAGGGATCAAGGGATATGCAAGCAAGATGAAGTGCTTTGGACCAGCAAGGAGAAGACCGGGTTGATGAAGCACGATCCAAAGCGGCCGAGCCGCGCCGAATGAGGCGGGATTTACACCGTCAAGCAGATTGTGCCCCAGGATCAGCGTTAGGCCAAAGACGGCTGAGACCATGGGCGGCCAGCGCACGAGAATGGCTAGCGTGATGAGCGACCAGCCGAGCGCCCAGAGGACAAAAAAGATCGTGACGCGAAAATCGAAGTTGAACTGCCATCCAAGACAGCGCAGGAGCACAGTCTCGAGGACGATCAACCAGAGTCCTCTCTTCAGCAGGAACGCGGAAGCACCTTCCTTCCCTTTCGCGCACAGCGACAGGTATGCCCCCGTCCCCATCAGCAGGAAAAAGACGGGAGCACAGAAGTGTGTGATCCAGCGTGTGAAAAAGAGTGCGACGCTGGTCGTGGCGGGATCGGTCGGGTTGATGTTCGCCGCACCGAAGTAGTCGCGCACGTGATCGAGCGCCATAACAACCAGCACACTGCCACGCAGCACGTCGATCGACGCAACGCGGCGCGTTGAAGCGAGGGCCGGAGGGCTCATGCTCCAGCATACTGATACGGCTTGTTCAGCGGACCGGCGAATTGATCACGAGACGGACTTCTTACAGAGCTCTGACACCACGACTCGTTAGGTACCCGTAAGGCCGTCCCCTCCCCCACTCGGCGGCGGGCGCAAAGCGTCTCGCTTGAAGTCACCACCGGAAATGAATCGGGACCTGCTTACGGAGGCCGGCTGACCATCGAGCGCGAGCTCACCCGCTTTAGGATGGCCACAAGTCGAGGTTGTGAATCCAGGCGGCTCAGTCTTGGGGGGCTGCAGCCCATGTTGCGTCCGCGTAGTCCCCTGGACAGCAGCCTGCCCAATGCCTCAAGACTACACATCTCCGACTCCGACTGAATTCTTCTTGGCAAGACACTACTGGGGACACCAGCTGACCAGAAGCGGCAGGCGATCGGGGGGAAGGGCGCACTATTTCCGTGCGCGAAGATGATCCGCGAAACGTAGGCGTGCTCGATAAGCATCAAGCGAAACCGCACCAGATCAGGAAGTGCAGACCTAACGAGTAGTGGAGACCAGGTTGCGGCCAATAGACCTATCAATACGAGCTAACCTCGTCGGTCAGTCCGACACGCATCTCTCCGCGCTGAGCGACGGCGCATCGCCAGGCGTACGTATGCACCGTGAGGCTGTCGATGCTTTCGTTCAGTTGTGCGAAGCGGCTCGCGTTGCGGGTTTCGAGCTCGCCATCCTCAGCGGATTCCGTAGCTTCGATCAACAGCTTTCGATCTGGAATCGCAAAGCCTCGGGCAAACTCGCCGTCTTGGACCGCAATGCACGCCCTCTCGATATCGCGACGCTGAGCGACGAGGAGCTCGTCTTCTCGATTCTACGCTGGTCTGCGCTGCCAAGTGCGTCCCGGCATCATTGGGGGACAGACCTGGACATCTATGATATGGCAACGAAGCCGGAGGGGTATCAGGTCGACTTGGTCCCAGCGGAAGTCGAGGCCGGTGGGATGTTCGCGCCGCTGCATGAGTGGCTCGACGAGCGCATTGCGGACGATGCCGCGTATGGCTTTTTTCGCCCGTACGATATCGATAGGCATGGCGTCGCGCCGGAACGTTGGCACCTGAGTTATGCTCCCGTCGCGTCGGTGTACGCGCGCATGCTCACGAGAGACCTCCTGCGCACAACAATCGAACATGCAGATATGATGCTCAAGGAAGTTGTGCTTGCGCGTCTCGACACCATATTCGAGCGTTTCGTGATCAATACCAGTCCGCGTTAGGTGAACCTGCGATCTCGCTCTGAGTGGGGAACGATTCCCTGGAAGCCTGACTCGTATGGCAGCTCGTTCATGAGACTGCCGCTCGAGGTCTGGCGACCCGAAAAGAAGTGCACGCTGCTCATATTCGCGGCGATCCACGGGGAAGAGCCTGAAACGACGTATGCCCTCTCGCGTGCTTTACGGCAGCTTTCCGAACCGTCTGAACACTGTGCTGTCGTGCTAGCCGCCAACCCAGACGGCCTTGTCCGTGGCACGCGAGGGAACGCGCGTGGTGTGGACTTGAACCGGAACTTCCCGTCGCGCGATTGGCAGCCTAACGCCGTCACACACCGCTCGACGATGGAGGATCCGAGTGACGTTTTGCTCAGTCCCGGCGACACTGCCGGGTCAGAGCCGGAAACAAGAGCGCTCATGGCGCTCATCAAGGAACTCGCGCCGAAAGCGGTGATCGCTCTCCACGCGCCGTTGGCCTGCATCGACGATGCGAACGCCAGCCCGCTCGGCCAGCGGCTCGCCCAACGAACCGGCATGCCCCTCGTTAGGGACGTGGGGTATCCTACTCCCGGCTCGTTTGGCTCCTGGGGTGCCGATCAAGGCCTTCCAGTCGTCACTTATGAGTTTCCGTTGGCCGCCACTGAGGTTCTGATGCGCGATCACGTCCCCGTGCTCGTCGAGCTGCTGATCGATGGGGTCAGAGTCGATTGAATGACTCCTATGCGCCGAGGCCGACTATTCAATCGAGTCTGACCCCATTGATCTGATCTCATGGTTCTCAACTACATCTGGATCGCGTTCTTCCTGATCGCGCTCGTCGTGGGACTGGTGCGCCTGATCTTCTTTGGCGACACCGAGATCTTCACGAAGATGGTCACGAGCACCTTCGACAACGCCAAGACCGGATTCGAGATTTCGCTGGGCCTAACGGGAGTGCTCACGCTCTGGCTCGGGCTCATGAAGATCGGCGAGCAGGGGGGCGCGATCGCGATGCTCGCGACAGTGGCGCGGCCGTTCTTCAGGCGCCTGTTCCCTGAGGTGCCGGCGAATCACCCAGCGCACGGCTCTATCATTATGAACTTCGCCGCTAACATGCTGGGCCTCGATAACGCGGCGACGCCGTTGGGCTTGAAGGCGATGCAGGAGCTGCAAGAGATCAACCCGCAGAAGGATACTGCGACGAACGCGCAGATCATGTTCCTGGTGCTGAACACCTCGGGGCTCACGATCATCCCGATCAGCATCATGGTCTACCGGGCGCAGGCCGGCGCGGCGAATCCAACAGACATCTTCTTGCCGCTGCTGCTCGTCACCTTCCTGAACACACTCATTGGATTGATCGCAGTGGCCATCGTCCAGCGCATCAACCTGTTGGATCGGGTGATCCTCGCCTATATCGGCGGCCTGACGGCTCTTATCGCCGCGACGATCTGGTACTTCTCGCAGCTGCCGCAAGAGCAGATCGCGACGATTTCGAACCTCGTCGCGAACCTGACTCTTTTTAGTGTCATTTCTAGCTTCGTCATATTGGGCCTCGTTAGGCGCATCAACGTGTACGAGGCGTTCATCGAGGGGGCCAAGGAAGGCTTCTCGGTCGCCATTAAGATCATCCCGTATCTCGTCGCGATCCTTGTCGCCATCGGTGTCTTCCGTGCCTCGGGCGCCCTTGACTTCGTTGTCAGCGGTATCGGGCGGCTGGTCGCAGCGTTAGGTCTGGACACGAGCTGGGTCCCCGGCCTTCCAACCGCCATCATGAAACCACTGAGCGGGAGCGGTGCGCGCGGAATGATGCTGGAGACGATGAAGACGTACGGTGCGGATTCGTTCGTCGGCCGATTGGTCAGCATCTTCCAGGGAGCCAGCGATACGACGTTCTATATCCTCGCGCTGTACTTCGGGTCTGTGGGGGTGCGCAAAACGAGACATGCTGTCGCGTGCGGCTTGATCGCCGATTTCTCGGGGATCATAGCGGCGATCTTCATCGCGTACCTCTTCTTTGCCTAATGCACCTGAGCCAGCGCCTGCCGTTTGAAAAAGCGGCAAGCACGGACGGACGCGGACAACTGCAAAGACGAACGCGGATGCATTCAGGTTGGGCCACAAGCAATGTGTCCGCGTTATTCCTGGACTTCTCCGCGTTAGTCCGCGCTCACGCTGTAGAACTTGATGGATGATAACGGCGCAATCCTAAGCGAAGTCGCACCAGGCACGGTCCGGCGTATCCATCTTGTCGGCGTGGCTGGTACCGGCATGGGCGCGTTCGCGGGTATGCTCAAGGCGTTAGGCTACGACGTGAGCGGTAGTGACGAGAACGTGTATCCGCCCATGAGCGATATGCTGCGCGAGTGGGGGATCGAGGTCTTCACGCCGTACTCGCCCACGAACCTCGACCGCGCGCGACCCGAGCTCGTGATCATCGGGAACGTGATACGCCGCACGAACCCTGAGGCGGTCGCGGTGCGCGCCCGCGGAATCTCACAAATGAGCTTCCCGGCTGCCTTCGGATCACTCATCGCAGCAGGGAAACACAGCGTCGTCATTGTAGGGACTCACGGAAAGACGACAACAGCGGCCCTCATGGCGCACGTGCTCGTGCATGCGGGACGCGATCCGACGTTTCTCGTCGGCGGCGTGACGCTGAACTACGGCGCCAATTTCAGAATCGGCAGCGGCGAGTACGTCGTTGTGGAAGGAGACGAATACGACACCGCGTATTGGGATAAGGGACCGAAGTTCTTGCACTATCGCGCACGCACGGTACTGCTCACGAGCGTCGAGTTCGATCACGCCGATATCTATACGGACCTCGCGCACTACGAAGCAGCGTACGAAAGACTGTGCGGCACACTGCGCGAAGACGGATGGCTCGGCGTGAGCGCGTCGTACCCACGGGCGCTCGAGATCGCCCGCGCGCGTATCAAAGCGCGCGTCGTCACCTATGCCGTGCGAGGAGACGCAGACTATCGTGCCAACCGCATAACCTTCGCGCCGGACGGTGCGCGCTTCCAGATCGAGGGTCCAGAGACAACTGAGCTGCTGCTGCCGATGTCGGGGTATCATAACGTCGAGAATGCCATCGGCGTCTACGCCGCTGCGCGTTCGCTTGGCCTAGCGCCTAACGAAATCGCGGAAGCGATGGCGACTTTCCACGGCGTCAAGCGACGCCAGGAGCCACGCGGAGAGATCGACGGCGTTCTCGTCATCGACGACTTCGCGCACCACCCCACTGCGGTACGCGAGACGATCGCGGGGATTAGGGAGCGCTACCGCACGCGCCGACTCTGGGCGGTCTTTGAGCCGCGCTCCAATACGAGCCGCCGCAATATCCATCAGGCGGAGTATGCCGCCGCATTTGACCACGCCGACCTCGTGACGATCCGCGTGCCGGAACCGCACGACAAGGTCCCTGTCGATCAGCAGCTCGACACGCACGAGATCGTGCAACAACTCACCGCCCGCGGTATCAAGGCGAACACAATGAGCGATGTCGCTGAGATGACGCGCCTCGTATCGTCGGAAGCGCGAGCTAGCGATCTGATTCTCGTAATGAGCAACGGGTCATTTGGCGGTTTCATTCCGTCGTTGCTGGAGTCGTTACAGCAACGCACGCGGGGCCAAGGCTAAGCCGTTAGGCCGGCCGCGCCAGTAACCTCGCGGACCTCTGGTTCGGCAATTACCCAGACTTGATCCCCGTCCATGACCGGCACATCGGCGAAGCCAGTGAAGTCTCCAAACGCCGGCAGCACACGTACGCGGGCGCATTCCTGATGTTCCTTTGGCGTGCCGGCGCTCATTTTCTCGCGTACGGCATATCCCAGCATCACGTGGTGGGATTCTCCTAACTAATTCGGCTAGCGGCTGCCTTGCCCTGGGTGACTTCACCGCCAGGCTCACGCCTGCTCACGCTGCTCGGGTGGCGGGGCGATCGAGCTCTCTGTCGATCTTCAGTAACTGCGGGCGAGCGGTAACTAGCCTTTACGCGTACATTGGGGCCGTCCCTCTCCCCTCCCCCCATTAACCGGAGAGCAGCATGGCCATTAACACACAGAAGGTCGTGACTGGTGGGCTCGCGGCTGGCATCGTCGCCAACGTTCTTGGGTTCGTTCTGTTTGGTTTATGGTTAGGCCCGCGATTTGACGCGGAGGCGGCGGCCGTTGCTCCGGCGTTGGCAGGTCGTGGGATGAGCGGTAGCACGATTGCCGTGAACGTCATTGCGCAATTCGTTATCGGTTTCCTGCTCGTTTGGCTGTACGCGGCGATCCGCCCACGCTTTGGCCCGGGGATGAAGACCGCAGTCTACGCCGCACTCGTCGTTTGGGTGTGTGGCTTTCTCTTCCATCTGGATTGGCTGCTGGTGGGGCTGATGTCAGCTGCGACGTACGCCCTGGCTACGATTGCTGCACTTGTTCAGGTGATTGCTGCAGCGGGCGTCGGTGCGATGTTGTACAAGGAATAGACAACGCGGCAGGATTGATCGCGCAACGATTAGCAGAATTGATCGTGCAACGATCGGAAAAGCGGAATCGCAGAAACTCACGCTGAGCTGCGATCCCGCTTTTTGGAAGCGTGGAACTGTGAATCAGCTCTCATTGCAACCAACCGGATCGACGCGCGTCGCGCGTTGCGCCGGCAGCAGACTCGCCGCCACCGCCACGGCGGCGAGCGAAATCGGCACACCGATGAATGTGACCGGATCAGTAGGCGCAATGCCATAAAGCGGTTGCGCTACGGAAAAAGTCGCGCACGCCGACGATTGTGATCCAGGGCCACGTAGAATTCGGGTCATCGCCCCAGCGTATCCGCTTCCCGATCGGGTCTGCGCCGGCAAACTCACGCCTAACGAGGCCTCGTTGAAGTACCATCCCCACAGCGCCAAGAAAGACAACGAGCGGCCGGCGCAGCTCACCAACCACGTCGTCACGCAGCGTGATCGCGTCGGCGGTCAAGGGGAGCCAGTAGAGCGACCGGCATGTAGCTTTACTCTCCTCCGCTACGCGAGCGAAAGTATGAGAATCGAAACTCGGACTATCGCTGTTCTGCTGGCTACTCTCTCCGTCGCTGGTGGAGTGGCGCCAGCGTCGGCGCAATCGCGCCACACCTACGTCATCGTGCATGGAGCGTGGGGGGGTGCCTGGGACTGGCGTGCGGTGGACTCGATGCTGACCGCTCGCGGGCAACGTGTGCATCGCGTGACGTTGACAGGGCTCGGCGAGCGAGTACATCTCGCTTCTCCAAACATAGGCCTAACGACGCATATCACAGACGTCGTGAATGCCATCAGCTTTGAGCGGCTCAAGGACGTCGTGCTCGTCGGACACAGCTACGGCGGCATGGTCATCACCGGCGTGGCGGACCGTATCCCTGAGCGCGTCCGGGCGCTCATCTACCTCGATGCGTTTCTCCCCGAATCCGGCGAGACCGTCCTAAAGCTGGTTGGCGCAGACGGTGCGTCTTTTTTCACCCAGAACACCAAGGACGGGCTGATCATCCCACCGTGGGTGACGCCGGAAAGCACCGTCCCAAAAGATGTGCCGCACCCGCTGAAGACATTCACCGACACGCTCACCCTAACGAATCAAGAGGCGCGCCGGCTGCCGGCAAGCTACATCCTTACAGTCGATAAAGGTGCGACGCAGGATGGCTTTTCACCTTACGCTGCACGGGCGAAGGCGCGAGGCTGGCCTGTGCACCAGATGGAAGCAGATCACACGCCAGAGCGATCCGCTCGTAGCGAGCTGGTTCAATTGCTTTTGCGCGTGCCATGAGCCGTACGCTCATTGCGCTTGCTGTCCTGAACTCGGTCGCACTGTCCAGCGTCGCATCCCAAGGCCGCACCGAGATCACCGTATGGACTGCCCGAGCGATAGCGACCGTGCTCGCCGAGGTCGGCTTTGAGTTTGAGCGCACGACGGGGCACCGCCTCAATGTGACTAGCGGCCTCTCATCAGATTTCGCGCGCCGTGTGGCAGCCGGCGACGCATTCGACGTCATGGTCAGCGGTCTCGGCGTCGTCCAAGAGTTCATCCGAGATGGTAAGATCGACGCGACGACGCGCACGGTAATCGCGCGGTCAGGTATCGGCGTCGAAGTGCGCTCCGGCGCACGAAAACCTGACGTCAGCTCAGTCGAAGCGTTCAAGCGTGCGCTGCTCGAAACGAAGTCAATCGCTTATTTGCGCGTCGGCAGCGGCTTCTACTTGGACACGCTGCTGCAGCGACTCGGCATCGCCGAGTCAATAAAGTCGAAGGTCACGCGCCCTGAGGATGGCGTCGATCGCCAAGCGTATACCGCGGCAAAGAACCCGTATATCTGGGCGATCATGAGTCGCGCCGATCGTTGGAGTCAGGATGTGGGTTGGCACGCAGGTCCATCCGGCGCGTAGACGTCGTCAGCGTGCCTAACGCCGTTCTATAGCCAGTCGATGCGTTTTGGGAAACGTCGTGCTGAGCCAGCTCCGATTGTGCCAGAGCTTCCTCCATCGTATGAGATAGCATACGACCCTGAGCTCGTTCCCCCGCTGGAGTTGATGCGCACTGAAGGGATTGACGTGCTGGAAGAGTGGTTTCGCTGGGGAGAGGAGTGGAGCATGCTGCTGCGCGTTTACGCAGGCGTCACGCGCAGTAGCTCAGTGCTCGAGATCGGGTGCGGACTGGGCCGCATCGCATTTCCACTGCGCTTTGTACTCTCGAACGAAGGGTCGTACGACGGCTTCGAGATCGGCAAGACGAAGGTCGAATTTCTCGAACAGACCTTTCACAAAACGTATCCGCACTTCCGGTTCGTGTGGGCCAACGTTCACAACACGTACTACAACCCCGAAGGGGAAATCGCGCCGCGCGATTACAGTTTTCCATACGCTGACGAAAGTTTTGATGTCGTGTTCGCCGCATCGGTGTTCACACACATACTCCCGGAAGCAGCGGCGCGGTACTTTCGCGAAACGGCTCGTGTGCTCAAGCCAGGGGGACGCGTACTCTTCAGCTGTTTTCTGCTAGACAACTATCTGCAAGGGCGGCCACGACCGCTCGGCTTCGGGCGCGACGCGTTCAACTTCGATCACTCCTACGGCTCGTATGGCGATCAATTTGCCATCGTCGTGCCTGACAACCCCGAGCAGATGACGGCATATCGGTCGGAGCTGCTGCAACGCTTCGCGTCAGATGCGTCGCTGTCGTTGGTACAGCCACCGGTACCAGGTTTTTGGTCCGGCGCGTCGGCAAGCTGGATCGGAATGCAGGATCTGCTTGTTTTGACGAAACCGCGCTGAGTTGGATCAAAAGGGGTCAGAGTCGAGTGAAAATAGGGCTTGCCCGCGTTCGGGCGATCGCGGACTTTCAATCGACTCTGACCCCTTTTGATCGCAGCCATCTCATCTCGGGATCACAACGAACGTTGGTACGGTACTCCCTCCGCCAGCCGTCACGTTGAGCAGCGCCGCGGTCGACAGGCGAGTCAGCATTCCCTCCATATAGTCACCATGTGTCACAAATGGCGCTGTGTCGAGCATCCGGTCGTAGATCTCCATGCGGCCATCTACCCAGCTCGGGAACGGCTCACTGGGAACGGCTACCCGTTCCTGCACGATGTGCGGCGTGCCTAACGCCTTTTGTATAGCGCGACTCCACTCCGCCGCGTCTACTGTCCAGCCAAGCACGACACCCTCGCCGCCATACGCGTCACTCGGCTTCACGACGAGCTTCTCGCGCTGCTCGTAAATAAATGCGATCAGGTCGATCGCGCGACCGTTGTACGTCGAGCGCCGTTCCTCTACCACGCGCGTCCAGGGAATACAGTCGGCGATCGCGCTGCGTTCGGCGTCGCTGAACATCGACGCGTTCGCGTCATCGCTCAGCACCGCCAAGCTCGCTTTCTTGTGCAGAATCTTGCAGCGGAATCCGTCGACCATGCACGCGGCGCGCTCGCGCACAGCGCGGACCACATCGTGCTGCAAGCCGCAGCGCTCGACGAGCTCGCTGATCAGCACCCGCTTGTAGATGAGATCTACCGCAGCGCCTTCGAGCCACAACTTGCCCCCTTTATACTCGCAGGCGCGCGGATCAGCGATTGTGCAGTGAATGCCTAACGCCGCGAACGATTTCTGGTACATCTCGAATTCGGTCCGTGTCGGTACGTCATCCCAATCCAAAATCGCTACCCGAGGGCGTTTCCCAGCTCCGGCAAATGTGCGATACGTGTCGAGCAGTGCTCCGATCACTCCAGCGCGCGCTGGCAGCGGCAGTGCCTGAAAATGCTTTGAGAATGCGCGCACCGCGGGGAGGTCGATGAACGCTGCGGCCAGTTCATCATTGTACGCGGCGCCGGCCGGGGTCTCGGCGTTGTACTCCGTCAGGCCGAGTGCTCCCGTTTCGCGAACCCAGAAGAAATCCAGGCGTGATGTGGGAGTCGCTTGGGGAAAGCCCGGATCCGCATGTATTAGCTCCTCGTACCACGACTCGAGCCCGAAGTGGGTGCGGAACCTCGCGTCGCGCATCGCCCGATCGTGTGCCGTGCGAAAAGCGCTCAGGATCGCCCGCACGCGCTGCTCGAGATCTCGTAGCTCGTTGACCGTAATGAGGCGCGGCCGCAGGACAGTGCACAGTGCGCGCTCGCTAAAGACGAGCCGCCGGCTGCGCAGCTCGCGATCGAGCTGGCCAGCCGTTTCTGCTGCGATCTCCGGCGTTAGGCAGTCGTGATAGACTGCAACGGGTGACTTCACCGTCAGATCGCGCGACTCACCGCCGGTCCTGGCCCTGACGTGCGTTTGGGCTCTACGCGCGAGGCGCGGAACAGTCGCGCCCAACCAAGCTCGCCCGCCTGACCGCGCGGTTCCTTGGCGAGCCGAATTGCCACATTCGCGAGATGCTTCACTGCCCACTCGAAGTACGAAGGCGTCAGCGAGTAAATGTCCATGTCGGGTGCGCAGTTCATGAAATCGATCGCGTAAGGCACCCCATCCTTGATTGCCCACTCGATCGAATTCATGTCGTAGCCTAACGCGCGACAGATCGCGCGCGATTGTTGCACGATCTTAGTGCCCATCGCTTCCGAGAGGTGCGCATGATCGACGATGTACTTGCGTTCCTTGGGGTCGTACTTCATCGGGAGGATGTCTTCCTGCCCCAGGCACAAACAGCGCACAAAGTGTTCGAAGTGGATGAACTCCTGCAGGATCATCGTGAGGAGGCCGGACTGGTCGTACGCGTTGAGCAGCTCTTGCAGCGAGTGACAGACGTGGACCTGCTTCCAGCCGCCCCCGTGCGCGTCCTTGAGCACGCAAGGAAGTCCGACATAGTCGACTACGGCCTGCCAGTCTAACGGATACTCCAGGTTGCGCAGCGATTCGGTCGGGACGATGCCGGGGACATACTCCTTGTTAGGCAAAACGACTGTCTTGGGAGATGCGATGCCGAGTTTGGTGATGAGCGCCGCGCCGAAGAACTTGTCGTCCGCGGACCACATAAACGGGTTGTTGATGACTGTTTTGCCGTCGAGTACCGCTTTCTTGAGATACGAGCGGTACATCGGCACCTCATGTGAGATACGATCGATCAGCACGTCGTATGGCACCGCGTCGTCCATGCGCTCGGCGCCGATGAGCGCATACTCGGCGATCACCCCCGCGTCCCGGTTGTTCACCTCTTTGATCAATTCGGGCGGCATCGACCATTCGCGCCCGACAAACAGTCCAATTTTCTTCGTCATTTCTCTGACCTCTGACCTCTGACCTTTGACCTAGCGGTTAGTCGTGCCCGCCAACGTACATGGCGATTTGCTTTTCCCAGAACGGCCAATCATGCGCATGTCCATCCCAGATACGTAAGGCGTTGCCGATCCCCTTTTGCCAGAGGATAGTGGAAAAATCGCTATTGTCCTGAAAGGACGGATCGCCGCGGCCTATCGTTAGGACGATGTCTTGCCGCTGCAGCGCCTGGAGCCGCTCGCGCTGCCACTCGTGCTGGATGAAGTCGAATGGGTTGGACTGGTAGACCAGGTCGTCCGAATACCCACCGGTCATCCCTTTGATATCGTACATCCCACTCATTCCGACTACGCGATGGATGAGGTGCGGATTACGCAGCGCGATTGACATGGCGTGAAAAGCGCCGAAGCTCGCACCCGTTGCGATTACGAATGGGTTGCCGTTGACGTGTTGTGTGAATGGGAGCAGCTCGTCACGGATGTAGCGATCATATAGAAGGTGTCGCCCAGCGCGCTCGTGAGGATGGATCTCTTTGTTGTACCAGCTCGCGTCGTGATTGTGGTCGAGACACCAGAGCTGCAGCCACCCCTTTTCGATGTGCTCGCGCAAGACATCGGGCATGTAGCGGTTGGGCCACTCGTTATGGTTGCCCATCGTAGTCGGAAATGCGAGCAGTCGGGCACCGCTGTGCCCGAACCACCGCACGTGCATTTGGCGACCAACCGCGGGGCTGTGCCACACGTGGTGGTGGCCGAACATGCGCGTGCTCATGCCGCGAAGCTACTCCGTGCTAGGCCAACTTCGGAAGACGACTTTTTCACCACAGAGTCATCTGTGGCAGAAGAAGCTCACTTACTACTGCACGCCGAGAAGGAATGGCAAAGCTTTCTTGAAGCGCCGCCCCCACGCGGCCTCGTTATGCACGCCTCCCTGATCTTCTACCCACTTGAAGTCGCGACCGCGGCGGTACCCCTTCTCCTCCAGGAGTGCGTACATCGCTCGCGCGTTGGCGAGCGTGCGCGGGCCTTCGCGCGTTCCAGTATCTAAGTAGATGCGGCCGGGAACGAGCGGTGCGCGCTCGACCCAGTCAAAGATCGCCGCGTCGGCGTACCACAGGGATGGACTGAGTGCACCGACGAAACCAAAGCTGGCCGGTTGTCTGAAGAACGCGTAGAGGCTGAGGAGACCGCCCATTGACGAGCCGACGATGCCGGTCGATTCCGCATCGGGAAGTGTGCGGTAGCGAACATCGATCAAGGGTTTGAGCGTGTTGACGATGAAATCAACGTACGCGTCACCGCGTCCTCCGCCACGCGCCGGATCAATGAACGGCGAGTATTCGTCGAGGCGATCATGGCCGCGATTCGGTATACCGACAATCACAGCGCGTCGCGCTTTGCGTGGTGCATGTGCGATGGCGCGATCAACACCCCATTCGCCAGCGAATGCGGTCTCGGGATCGAACAGATTCTGGCCGTCGTGCATGTAGATGACTGGATATCGGCCCGTCCCCTTTTCGTATGACGCGGGCCGATACACGAAGATGTCGCGGGAGTTATCCAGTTCCGGGCTGTGGACATCAGGGATGACGTCGAGGGTACCCGGGGGTGCACGCCTACGGTTTACCCACTTCGAAAGGAAGCTGCGGCTGATAGGCATCGAGGCGCGAATTTTAATCGGCCGGTAGCGTAGCCAACCAGTGCAATGCCAGGCCCGTTAGGTGTCTTGATTCGTCAACAACATTCACGGCTCTTTGGTCTTAGAGCACTGGTGATATCGGCTCCGGGCTCGATGACCTGAGCGATATCCGCGCGAGCAGAACAACTGCGATTGTGAACACGATGCCGCCGCCAAGTGCGCCGAACGCCGCAGAACTGCGATCCGGTTCCGGCGTGTACGTCCATGCCGCGAGCGCACCGGCTGCCGTCGCAATTGCGAGCGCGGCGCCCGCCACGACTGGCGCGCGACGGTCGCCACGCCACAACCGGTACGCTGCTAACGCCGCGAGGGGCGTGGCCATCAGCTGCAGCACGGCCACGGCGTATCCAATGCCCGTCGCGTAGCGAAACTCCTGAAACGCGTTCCACACCAGCGTAGCGCTCAGCGCCGCGAGCAAGACGCCTAACGCGCGTGCGAACAGCCGTCGCGTCACTGCGCGTAGAGCTGCAAGCGCATCCCGACCTGATCAGCCATCTCGCACGCAGTCTGAAAGTCGGCGTGTCGTAGCGTCACCATACCGTCTGAAATCAGCGTCTGTATCCAGTTGCGCCGCTCCGCGCCAACCGGCAAAAGGTCGATATGCACGATGTGTTCACCGTAGTCGGCCATGATGCCGTGCAGCCCTTCGATTCGCGCAATGCGGCCGCGACCCTGGGCGCGTTTGAAAATGTTGACGACGTTGTATACACGCGTCGTGTCCGGCGAAAAGCGGCCGTGCAGCTCCGCCTCGGCATAACCGACGAATAGATCCACGTCCGACGTGTAGTTCATGAGATCGACCGTATGCGCGCCTGGCGGACGCGCGGCGATCTCACCGAACACGGCCTCTCCTTTGGGCGTGTAGAACCATTCCATGTGCGTCATGCCAGTCTGGAAATCCATGGCCTTGAGCACATGGTGGCCTAACGAGATACCTTGCTGCACGACTGGCGGGGTCAGATCGCGCAACGTCATCGTTTGCGGGGAGATCCATTCGGTGCTCCGCGCGATGAGCGGGTTCGGCCGGTAGTAGCAGACGTTCTCGTAGACGATCCGTCCGTCGATGCAGATCGTATCGTAGGTATACTCTTCACCTTCGATAAACTCTTCCACGTTCACTTCGTCGTATGACTGAACGCGCGACAAACTCTGTTCCAGCTCGGCCATTGAATCCGCGCGGATCGTATCCATCGACCCGGCGCCGGCGATCGGCTTGACGATGAGCGGGAAGTCAATGTCAGTAGCGGCATCCTTCACTTCTTTTATGCTCGTGGCGGATGCGTGTTTGGGTGTGCGCACGCCCGCCGCGGCAACACGCTGCTTCATGAGGTCTTTGTTCCGGAATGGCTGCGCTTGCGCGACGCGCATGCCGGGAATGCCTAACGCTTCCCGGATCTTGGCTGCGAGGATAACGCCCGGCTCCCACAGACAAACGACACGCTGGACGTGCTGTTGTCCCATGCGCTCCCCCACAGCTCGTACCACGTCGTCCTCATCCATGAAGTTGGGTACGCGGATGTACGCCTTCATGTGCTCCCGGGTGAGCCGTGGCAGCTCGTGTTCGGGGACATCACTCACGCCGACAACATCGGCACCGTTGACGGCGAGGCCGCGGCAGAAATAGGGCATTTCGCCGGGGTAACCTGGTGCCAACATTAAAACGAGCATGGGCGGTTCCGGTGACTGTTTGCTGCAGACTGAAAGCTTCGTGGAGGTCTCACGTTTCCAGAGCTACTAACCGACCTCTATTCGCATGACGCTCACGATTTGCGACAATGCCTGCTCAACAACAGCGGTGTCCGGATGCCTAACGAGTACGTACCCTTCCCCTTCGTAGCTCGGCGACCGCTCGCTCCCGACCTCGGGTAGCTTGACATCCGTGATCATCCCCTCGAAGGCGCGCGCGACCTGCTCCCACCCGTGCACCGCGCGGACCCGTCCCTCCCCCTGCCCCCGCAAGAATGCCGCACCGGCAGCGTACTTCCGCTCCGGGGGATCGAACGTGTTGAAGATCATCAGCCGCGTCCACGCCTGTACGAAATCGAGATCGTGGGCGCGCGAAACGAGCGTTGTTATTTGAGCGCCAGGAGGCCGCGCCGCCACCTCGGAAATGGCGATCGTCCCGTCGCGGCGCCGGAACCATTCCATATGGCTAAGTCCCGTCGTCATACCTAACGCGGACAGCGCATGCCGGGCCGCATCTTTGATATCGTCGTAGCGTAGTGCGTCGACTTCGCGCGGCAGCACCAGGCACCACTGAATCCACGGATTCTCTAATACATGCAGCGGTGTCGGGTAGTAGTGCGTCAGCGAATGCCAGACGGCCTTGCCATCGACAGATACTGTCTCGAGCGACTGCTCCTCGCCGATAATGAACTCCTCGAGCAGCACGGGCTGCTGCGGACTCGGTCGCATACTGCCTAACGCGGCTCGCAACTGCTCGGCGTGTTCCACACGAAACGTCTGTTGCGCTCCCGCTCCTGCCGGTGGCTTAACGACGAGCGGGTACCCCGAGGTGCGGCCAAATGCTTCCGCTTCCTGCAATGAGCCCGCGAGCGCGTGCCGCGCGCAGGCGATTCCGCTCGCACGTAGCACATCCTTCATGCGTGACTTGTCGCGGAAGTTATTGGCGGCAGCAACACTCAATCCCGGCACGCCCAGTGTCACACGCGCTTGCGCGAGCGGTACCTGCAGCTGTTCATACGCACCAAAAAATCGGTGGATCGGACCGTAGCGCACACCAAGCTCGCGGCCGGCCCACACCAGCTGATTCGGATCGAGGACGTTGTCCACCCGCCAGTGCGCCACGCGAGCGACGAGCTCCACCGGCAGCTTGTCCGCCGGTTCGTGTGTAATCACGCCAAGGTGCACATCGGGGAGCGAGGCGGCGGCCTCGACCATCCCCATCGCGTTAGGCGAGAGCAACGGCGCGGCGAATAAGACGAACGCCACTTAGCTCCGTTCCAGCTGACTCTGCAGAGTCATCAGCGCAGGGAGGGTAGAAAGCACGGCAGTCGGAACGGAATTAGCGAATCTGCAGCGTTCCGCGTCCGCGCGCGACGGGCCACCGGATCAGAGCCGTCATCCCCTGACGCGTGCGATCCAGTCCGCGTTCGGACTTGGCTATGGTTTCCACTGGGTACCACCAGATCGTCCCCGCCTCATCGCTCGCCACCGTCGGCGCGACCTGCGAGAACGACAGTTCTGTGCTGAAGAAGTCACCGGCCGTGAAATCGCGGCCGTCCCATTCGAATTCGATCGTGAGGTGACCGTCCGGCGTCACGTGAATCGTCTTGAACAGCCTTGGCGCATCATCGGCTGTCTTGAGCTCGATGTGGGCGATGCCACCGTCTATGACATGCCGCGCGTGAAAGGCCGCTGCTGCCCATGAGTATGCGGGGACGTATGCCGACCGCTCCAGCTCGAGCTGCGTTGTGTTGGATGACAGCACGCGTTCCTGCAACGCCGCGCGCACATCGGGATCTACCGGCGGTAGCTCGGTGAGGTGTAATGACTTTTCGATCTCGTGGATGCTCGGTGCCGTGTCGTCCTTATAACCCTCACGGTGCTCTCCCTGTGAGGCTGCCGCGGAAGGCGGCAGAGCGAGCGGCGGCAATTCGTGATACGGTTCCCGCCGTCGCGTCATGCTGTCAACGTAGTTCCGCGAATCGGGGAAGCGCGTAAACTCTTCGATGGACCCACCGCGGTCCGGCGCAATAATCAGCGAGTAGCACGCGCCGTGAATCCAGAGTTCTTTGTGCCCATCGACGTCGATGTCGATCTCCTCGACCTCGGCCATCTCACCGGTTCGCAGATAATTCTCTGCGACGGACAGCTCGCGCCATACGGCCTCGCGCAGATGCGGCAGATAGAGCCCTCCGAAGACACCGTGCCAATACGCGTCGTTGCACTGCGCGCGCCCGATGGCGCGGCGCGCATCGATCGGGTCGCCGCGGGCACGGCACAACGAGGAGAGGGCGAGCATCTTTTTGTGCATGCGGTTCGCTTCGGCGTACTTGACGAGAAAATTGCGCCAATGCGATCCGCGGATGAGCATGCTGTCTTGTGCCAGACGATCGGCGCCTAACGACTGCTCCAGATCGGCGAGGCGGTCCGCACTGTCGGGAGGGAGCGCCCATGCCTCCATCTCGCGATAGCTCGCCGTGGCAAGATAGGCGAGCCCGCTACTCGGCACGTGCGCCAGCGCATCGCCAAAGGTCGACAACACGACATCCCCACGTTCGACAGCGCCAAGCATCGTTTGGGTAAACTCTTTGAGCCAACCGCGGTTGTAGACCCAGTCTTTGGTGCCGGGCCAACCGCCGAACTTTTCGCCGTCGTCGGCGAGCACCGCGAGTTGCAACCCTTGATCGCGCAGACTCGTTAGGTACGCTAACGTGTCCCGTGGTGGCTGAAAGGGAATGAGATAGCGCAGACGCTCGTCGATCGCGAAGAGCGCCACGCGCTTGCCGTCACTCTCCGTCCACATCGGCGCGTGCAGCCGCTCGCGTTCGACACCGCTCACCAAAAAGTGCCGGTCGTCGACGATCACGAATTCGACGCCGGCATCGGCCATGTCGGCAGCGAGGTTCGGTTCCCAGACGCGCTCGGTGAGCCAAAGGCCTGACGCGCTGACGCCAAAGCGGCGTTCCACTGCGGAGCGCATCCACCCGATCTGTTCCAGGCGATCCTCGCGCGGAATGACCGCGAGCACCGGCTCATAGAATCCCGCAAGTAAGAGCTCGATCTTTCCATCGCTCGTTAGGTTCCCGATCAGGTCAAGGACGCGGGTATCGTGACGTTCGAGCCACTCCAGCAGCGGACCCGACATGTGAATCGCGACGGGGAGTAGACCGGTCTCCTTGACGTGCGTGAGAAACGGCAAATACACGTCGCGTACGTGGTCTTCGAAGACGTGGCCGAAGTTCCCCACCGGCTGATGCAAGTGGAGACCAAAGACGAAGCGGATGGGGCGGGGCATGGGGGGGGGCGATCTATCTCGTGGCGCCAGCGCTCGCGATGGCGGAAATGTCGAAGCCCAGTCGCGTACCTAACGCGGCAAGCTGGGGCGCTGGGGTGCCTGCGCCATTACGCAGCTGCGACCGCACCTGCCACCACGCCGCCTGAGCGTCGAAAGGGATTGGTGTCTCCAGCTGTTCGAGCAGATCCAACACAGAGTGCGCGCGTGCGAGAGCCGCCGCGGAGTCGTCCTTGGCGACCTCCTCGATGGCTCGCACCAATGCACGCGCAACGAGATCGCGCAGCGTCGCGTCTCCGTTGGCGAGCGCGGCGAGCTCCTGCGTCGTGAGCGAGCGGTGCAGGAGCTTTTGCCGCAACTTGGCGCGGATTGCTGCGCGCGCATGTTCAGGAAGTTCGCTGAGATGGACTGGCTCAAATTGCTCGGCCTCTAGCCGGCGCACCCGAACGATCATGTCCGCCGAGTCCGTGGAGAGCGTCGCCGTATCAACGTCGATTCGCACGGTCCTCCCAGTGCGCACTAGGCGCAGCCGCAGCGAGTCCTTGTCGATCGAGACGAGGCTATACGCCCGTGGCACTGCTGCCGACGCATCCAGGCCGAGCGCGTGCGCGGCAGCAACGCCGGCGGCGGTACGAACGTCGGCGCTGAGTTGATGACGCGCGTGGCGTTCATATACGTCGCGGCCAGTTCCAACTGCGGCGTCGTTGCTCTTTGCTTGCGCGAGGTACTTGAGCAACGCCCCTTCCAACTGCTGCCGCACGGTGGCGTTGGCTAGCTCGGCCGCATGTGCCGCGTAGCGCATCCCTTGGCGCGGTTCTAGTCCGCCGATGTCGTCGAAGAACCAGGCACACGACGAGTACATGCGTAGCGCTTCTCGCTCCATCTCGAGCAACTCGCGCGCCCTAACGATGTTCGACGAGCGAGAGGCGAGACGCGAAGCGAGCGCTTCCAGCTCGTTAGGTGAGGACCCTGAGGACCCTACGGCAGTCGCGTACGCGTCGCGCGCTTCCCATGGATCGTCAAAGTGCTCCTTTCCTTCACGCTCGAACAGCGCATGCAAACCGGCGGCGAGCACGTCCAATCCTCCTCGCAGCGGCGTGCGCCACTCCTGGCTTGGGAACTTCTCGCCATTGATGCGACAGCCGCAATTCGATCGCCAGCGCTCGACGCCGTGCGCGCAGCTCCAGGACGTGGGCTCGACCAACTTCACCGGCTGCGTGGGTGGGTTATTGCTTAGAAACGAAGCGAAGTTCTCAACGACGACACCGCGCCGTGTGCGCAGCTCGGTAATGACGCGGGCGAGCGCCATTTCGGCGAACTTGTGGTGATGGCCGTAGGTCTCGCCGTCGGTTGCGATCGACGTGAGCCTTGCGCGGGCTCGCAGCATCCGCGCGGCCCAGACACCGGCGTTGTTCAGCAGCCCACCGAAGGCGACGCCGTGAGATAATTCTCCGTCGTACATGAAGAGTGCGACCGACTTTCCGTTAGCCGCCCGGTATTCTCCCGCCAGCCCGTTAGGCGGCGGCTTTTCCACCTGATGCGGCGCCAGGACCGTGAACTGAATCCCGCACTCGGCGAGCACGTCGAGCGTCTCGTGGTCCATCGCTGTTTCGGGTAGCCACATCCCGAGCGGATCGCGTCCGAAGCGACGCCGGAAGTCTGCTATTCCCCAGAGCACCTCCGTGCGCTTGTCGCGACGCGACGCGAGGGGAAGGATGGTGTGATGATACGGCTGCGCGATTGCGTTTCCGAAGCCAAGACGCTCGACGCTGGCGCGATCAGCGGCGAGGATGCCTCGGTACGTCTTTGGCGCATGATCCTCCATCCATTGCAGCAGCGTCGCCCCGACGTTGAACGAAATCCACTCGAGCGTATTCACGACTCCGACGATGCGATTGTCCGCGTCCGCCTTCGTTAGGTGTGCGGCGACGACAGTTCGATAGCATTCGCGCTCGATCCGTTCGTTCCAATCATGGTATGGTGCTGCGCTGGCTTCGGTTTGTATCTCGTCGAACCACGGATCTTCACGTGGTGGCTGGTAAAAGTGCCCGTGGATGACGAAGGAGTGTTGCGTCTGTGGCATTGTGTTTAGGTGGCAGCCGCCGCGCGCTGCGTTTCCAGCGCGCGCCGCAGCATGACGTATTCTCCGACGTTCTCCAATGTGAGCACGCCAACGAGCGCACCATCACGGACAACGGGCATCGTCTGACATTCGTGGCGCTGTAACCGCTCGAATGCGCGCTCAACACTCTCGCGTGTATTGGTCACGCAAATTTCGCGGCGCATATGCTCACCGACCCGCGCCTGATCCCCCTTTTGTGCAAGAGCCTTGATGAGATCCGCGCGAGTGAGCACGCCGACGACCTGACCGCGCTCGGTGACAGGAAAATCCTGTTGAAAACCGGCAAGCAGGTGCTCCACCGCTCGAGCGAGTGCATCCTGGACGTCGAGCGTGCGCACGTCTGAGATCATCAGCCGTTCGACTGGGACGTCGTGCAGCGCCGCTTGCATACGCGTTTGTGTCTCCTCACCCGTTGCGCCGAGCCAGACGAAGAGCGCGATGAAGACGAGGAAGGGGTTCGTGTAAAGACCCCAGATACCAAACAGGAGCGCGAAGGCCTTGCCGATCCGCGCTGCGATCGACGTCGCACGAACAGCACCCAACTTGATCGCGAGAGCCGCGCGCAGGATGCGTCCGCCGTCCATCGGAAATGCCGGCAGCATGTTGAAGAGCACAATCGCCACGTTCACCCACATCACGCGCGCAAGAAACCCGCTTCCCGACAAATCAGCGTCAACCGAAGCGACGGGAGCTCCTGTTAGGCGCAGCACAAGATAAATGAGCAGCGCGATCGCAGCGCTCACGATCGGTCCCGCTGCAGCAATCGCAAGCTCCTGCTGCGGTTTGGATGGTAGGCGATCCAGCCGGGCGACGCCGCCGATCGGCAGCAGCGTGATACCACGTGTCGCCACGCCGTAGCGTCGCGCTGTGAGAGCGTGTCCATATTCGTGCGCTACCACCGACGCAAAGACGACAAGCACAAACGCCACCATGAGCGCGACGCTGACCAGGTTGCGTGAGCGCTGATACTCGACGATCGCGACATACAGGATGAGCAGGGCGAACGTGGCGTGCACATCGACGTCGATCCCCGCGATCCGACCGATCCGCCAGCTCCACTTCATAGTGCCGTCCTTGCTCGAGCTACTAAACTCGCGCGGCCAGAGTTGCGCCGATCAGCGCGGTCTCGATCGACGCGATGATGTCGGGAAAGACGTCGTCTCGCCGTTGTTGTTCGGCGGCGACCTGAAACGCTTCATCCACATGTTCACCGTCGATGGCCCTGCTTAACAGGTCGAGCAACTGCTTGCAGTCACTCACGTGACCGTTGAAGCGCTTGATCGCGTAGTCGTCGACCTCACCTGTGGAAATAATGAACTGCCAGTCGGATGACTGAACGAGCAGCATCGCCCGTGCCGCTTGGGCGAATACGGCGTGCACGGCGGGGTTGCTCATCGCGCGCGGCGCCAACGACCAGAACGCGTCTTCCAGTTCCCAGATAACAGGCCACGTCCACCACGTTTGCGGCCCCAACCACATGCTCCAGTCGCCGTCCCTCCCCCATGAACCTGTCCCGAGGCGCAGCACCGGGAAGACATTCGCCCCCTGGATGTGCTCGGCGGCGCGTGTCGCATGCACCGATGGATGGTTAGGCAAGTTCGCGTATACGTCGCCGAGAAAATCGGGGCCTTCGTACCACCAGTGGCCAAATAGCTCGCAATCGAATGGCGCAACGATGACGTCGCCATGATGCTCTTCTTGCCGTTGCGCGATACGATCGAGCAGCGCCGCGAAATGTTTGGCATGCTCGTGTGCTTGCCAGCGTGCTGCACCAGGGTCGTACGGCTCTTTCGCCCCCAGATCGACACCCTGTCCTGTGACGCGCCAGAGGCGGATACCACCGGGCCAGCGGATCTTGTGGAACTCGAGATACGAGCCCGATCCGGGATACCCACCGTGCCGGTTCCAAACCTGGGCCGACGAACGCGGATCGCGCACGAGCACGTCCACCGGGCTAGCCGCGTTAGGCGCTGTCACGCGATAGGCGCGATACGGCGTTCGGGCGCTGTGCCGGGCCGTGCGCAACAGGGTGGCGAGCCGCTCCGGTTCCCCCTGGACCATCTGCGCGTAGACGCCGAGCGGTTGACCGGCGCGTGCCAGGTGCGCGTCCACATAAAAATAGCGGAAGCCGGCTTACGCGACGTAATGGTCGATGCCTATCCGCTGCCGAGGGCGACCGTTAGGCAACGGTTGCCAGCGTC
>JBQTIF010000003.1:0-11194 GCA_052388395.1 Gemmatimonadaceae bacterium
CTAGTAGATCTTCTCGGTCTCGACCAGCTCTTGCCGCATGCGCCGATAGCTCTCATAGCGCCCGGCGTCGATCGTCCCCGATGCCATCGCTTGGCGAATCGCGCAGTCCGGTTCTGCATCGTGCGCGCAATCGGTGAAGCGGCACTCCCCCAGATGCGGCCGGAATTCCGGAAAACAAGCGTCGAGCGTCGCGGCTGGCAGTCCCCACAACCCTACCTCGCGCAAGCCCGGCGTGTCTACGATATACCCCCCGTTAGGCAGTGGGTGGACGTACGCGCCGACTGTCGTATGGCGCCCCTTGTTCACCGACGCGCTGATCTCGGCGACGCGAAGATCGAGCCCGGGATACAGTGCGTTCATGAGAGAGGACTTTCCAACACCAGAGGGCCCCGAGAGCACTGACGTGCGATCACGCAGCGCCGGCCCGACAGTGTCGAGGCCGTCGCCGCGCTTGCAGCTCGTGAAAAGCACTGGATAGCCAAGCCGCTCGTAGACAGCGAAACGCTCCCGCGTCGCGCGCTCGTCAACGAGATCGAGTTTGTTGATGATAATACTCGCGGCCAGATCGCTCCCCTCGGCAATCGCCAGGAAGCGGTCCAGCATACGCTCGTTAGGCTCCGGCCGTGCTGCCGCAAACACGACGAGCACCTGATCCACATTGCTGGCTACGACGCGCTCGCCCACGCCACTCCCCGGGGCCCGCCGCGTCAGCGTCGAGCGGCGTGGCAAAACCTCCTCGATCGTGTGCGCGCCGCTCCCAGTCTCCGCAGGTCGCACCACCACGGCATCGCCAATAGCGAGCTTGGCCGACCGGCCCGCGAGCTTGAGACGCCCGCGCAGAACGGCAGGAACGATTTCTCCACTCTCGGTGTGTACGCGCCACGTCCCGCCCGTCCCTGACAACACCACACCGCGCATCATCCGTCGTCTCGCATCGCATCCCACCATTTGCGCGCCGGCCGTTCGTCTTTCGCTTGCGCCACGATCAGGCGCTCAAGCTGCGAACGGACTTCCGCGAGCGACATGTTGCCTAACGCCGCGCTGGCATCCGCGGCTGTCGATCCGAACGCGAGGTAGTCGGTTTCGAGGTGACCCTCGACACTCTGCGGCCCGACGCGACGCCAACGCATGAAGAGAAAGTATGCGCCCCACGGACGCCGTGGCTCACCAGTCGCGTCGCTTTCGATTGCCACGCTGTACGACATCCCGTCGGATCCCTCGAACGCCGCAGGACGGTCGTGCACAGCCATGTACCCCCCGATTGTGTTCGGGTCGCCTTTGCTGGGATCTGGCTGTAGGAAACGAGCCACTGTTACTAAGGGATAGGGGATAGGGGATAGGAGATAGTCGATTGCAATGTCGATGCGAGATGGCCCGGGTCTTTATCCCCTATCCCCTATCCTCTATCCCTATCCCTATTTGACTATGAGCACGCCGACGCGCCCAGTGAACTCGTCGTCCACAGCAGAGACGTTGAGCGGAACGACAACTTCGCCGCCATTGAGACGCAAGTTGACTCGCCGGGCGCCAGGGGGGACGCGGTAAAAACCGCGCCAATCTCCGGATGCCTGCCTAACGAGCGGGACCGGGATCCAATCGGTGAAGTCCGCGAGTAGCTCGACCTTGGGATTCCCTGGTGCCCACACGCGCACCTCGCGAAGGAACAACGAATCGTATGCCGCTCCCACAACGATCGCGATCGGATACTGCGTGGGAAGCTCCGGCCGACTGGGCGGCGGCGGTATGATCGGCGCGCGCGGCACGGGGCGCCTGACGACTGGCCACCCCTTCGGTGGCACACGCATCGAAAGCGCGGCATAACGTCCACCGGGCAAGCTCTGGAGCAGATCCACAGGGTAACTCCCAACGCTCAATGCGATGTAGGCACCGCCAAACACAGGCCAGCTCGCGCTGAATCCGCCCCATGTGCTCTTCCCTACGACGCCTTCGCCGCTTCGCAACCCGCCGTTGATCTCATAAACGCCGCGCGCCAGCTCGAACGACAGCGTCCCTTCGATGTCGCCGAGAATGTCACCAGCCTGCAACTGCACCGGCGTGGCGCTCAGCGCATAACGCGACCGGCCGCGTTCCATCCACATGCGCGAGCTTCCTATGACGGTTGTGCGCCAGCGCGCGCCATCAAAGGTGCGCGCCATTCCGATGGCGGTGCGCAACGCATGGCGTTGGGCGTTGAGCGTAATCCCCCCCTCGCCAAGCACGTGCAACGTCGGCATAAAACCATCTTGCGCTGTCGTCGAAGCCGAGAGCGTAAAGTCGCCCTGGTAGTTCGGAAACAATCGATTGAGAACTGTGGGCGCACTGGCAGGCTCCGAGTAGCGCGCGCCAGATAGAGTCCCCTGAACGCTCCAACGCGCATCGTCAAAGAAAGAGATCAACGCATTGGCAAAGGAGAGCGAGCGCGTCGATTGCGCGAACAGGCCCTCATTCAGCGTCAACGCGCCGAGTGCGCGCTCTGTTCCCTGGTCGTAGCGCACGACAGCAAAGCCAACGTCGCGGGTGCGCGTCGGTTGTCCGTGAACGATCCGAGCAGCCACGAGGAGGGCTGCGCAAAAGAATTGCGCGGCGAGGGGAACCACCCCGCCGCGCACGCGAACGCGAATTGAGGGAATACGCCCTAGGGTTTGCGGGGTTTTTGAGACTTGCCTCGCGGCGCAGGTGCGCCTTGGCCTTCGGGTTGGATCCGTGTCACCGTTCCTGGATTCGGATTCGTTGCCGACGGACCAGGTTGCAGGACGCCGCGCGGAGAAGGTAGCTGGCCACCCGGAGTCCCGCTATTGCCGCCTTCGGCAATAACAGCGCGCTCAACCGTTATCCCTTGCTCTGACGCAGCGAGCGCTGGCGGCGTTCCGGCCGCGATCGCGCGCTCGATCTGGTCGAGCAGCGCCACGTATTGATGGTCGTTGGCCGCAAGCTTCACGAGCGCTCCGACCACGCGGACTGCCGTGTCACTTGGGACGTTGCGATTCTTGAGGCCCGTTAGGACGTCGAACGCAACGGCGTAGCGCACACCGTCGCGCGAGGCTCGCACGCGCGCCAGCTCTTCTTTCTTGATGCCTGCCTTGAGGGCGTTCGCTCCGGCAATGAGCTCGCGGTCGTTCGAGGGACCGAGGACCGTGCGGGCGACTCGGAGATGCGTTGCGAATCCACGCACAACCGACACGATGCGCGACCCATCTGCGCGCTTAGATGCTCCCTCAAGGGCGCGGTCGACGAGTGGCTCTGTGGGCAGCCCTTCGCTCTTCAGCGAATCGACGAGCGCCACAACCTGTTCGCGCGTTGAGGCGTCCAGACGACCGGCGAGACGTTCGTCCGCCGACTGCAGCTGTGCTGCCGCCGTCGTTGAAAACGCCAGCGTCGCAAGCGTCGCGAGATACCTAACGCTGCGCATTATTGAATTCCTTGCCTCGGCGTAACCGTCAGCACCGAGTTGGCTTCGCCAAACTCGCTGTCGGTGGCCGGAGCGGTGGGATCGGTCATGCGCATCTTGCCGTCGACCAAGAACTGGTACTCGTATGAGCCGGGCAGCACTTGGAGCGTGATCGTCCACGTGCCGTCGTCATGACGCGTCATTTGCGAACGCGACGCATCCCAATCGTTGAAAGCGCCCATGACGCCGATTTTCTTGGCGTGCGGGAAGTACAACGTGAGTTGCACGTCTTGGAGCACTACGCGCTCCTCAACGGGATTTGACACTTGAATGAGCGGCGTACTGTCCGCCAACTGGTCAGAGCGTGGCTGATCACCCGCGCGCACGACCATAATCGTTAGGGCGGCAGCGGCGGCGAGGCCCATGAACGCGGGAACGAGCACACGACGGCCCCCCGGTCTGGCGTGAGCTCGTTCGCCGCGCACCACCTGCAAGTGCGAGGTACGAATCGCGGACATAACGCGCGCATCGAAACTCTCCGAGAAGCGAACGGGTCGCTTTAGCTCGGAAGCAATTTCGTCGATGAGCGCGTCGTGCTCGTGATCAGACACCTTGCACCTCTTGAAGCATTGATCGGAGGCGTTCGCACGCCCGTTTGACCCTCATTTTGAGTGCTGAGACGCCGACGCCGGTGAGCACCGCCATCTCTTCGTATCCCAACTCTTCAACGTGCTTAAGAAGGAACGCCTCTCGTTGATCCGCATCGAGCAATTTCAATGCTCGATTGATCTCCTCTCGCCACGCGTCCCGCTCCGCCGGATGCTCCTCCGCTGCGTCCGTGATCGCGATCTCGTCGCGCACAAACGTGCGGTCCCTGCGACCCCGCCGCGCACCCGCGGTGCGACAGCGATTCGCCAGAATGCGGAAGAACCAAGAGCCGAACTTGGCCGGGTCTTCACACGTCTCGAGCGATCTGAAGGCGCGGACGAAGGCGTCTTGCATAGCCTCCTCTGCGTCTTCCCGGTTCCCGAGCATTCGTACCGCATAACGGCCAAACTGGGTCCGGTATCGCGCCACAAGCACTGCGAACGCACTCGCATCACCTGCACGTACGCTCGCAACGACTACGGCGTCGCTGTCTCCTTGTATGGGTAGACCCTGCAATTGAGCCATCCGTCAACCAGTCAGGCGAGAAAAATGGGGCGCGGAAGCGCTCTGCGGGAATGTGAAAGCAACCTAACCTATTACCTAATCTTGGTTTAGCTGAATGTGAGGTAGCTCACAAGGGCTAATCGACTGGTCGTCCCGAGGCCGGATAGAACCGGTCGCCGCGACGCGCCATAGCGACCAAAAGCTCGGCCGGCGCAAAACGCGGTGTGAAGCGACCATGTAACTCCTCCAGTTCTTTGACGACTCGATCCGCCCCAAGGGCATCGATGTAGCGAAACGGTCCACCGAGGAAAGGGGGGAACCCGATCCCAAAGACTGCACCAACGTCGCCATCGCGCGGCGATCGCACGATCCCTTCCTCGAGACAGCGTACGGCTTCGTTGACCATCGCCAGCACACAGCGCGCCTCAATCTCGGCCTGTGACACGTCGGGGCGAATAACCCCCGACGAGTAGAGACGATACACCGATTCATCGACGCCCTGCTTTTTTCCTTCGGCGTCGTACCGATAGAAGCCGCTTTTTCCTTTGCGGCCAACGCGCCCGGCTTCGATGACTTTACGAAGGGAATGGGCCGGCGCCATGCGCTCGCCGAACGCCTCGTAGAAGACAGCGCCGGATTTCCCCGCGATATCGAGTCCCACTTCATCCAGCAGGGTGATGGGGCCGACCGGAAAGCCGAACCTAACGAGTGCGTTATCGATCGCGTCGATCGGTGCGCCGGAATCGAGCAGTCTTCCGGCCTCGACGATGTACGGTGACAGGATGCGATTGACGTAGAACCCTGGTGCATCATTCACCACGATGACTGTTTTGCCTAACGCGCGGCCATAGGCCACCGCCGTGGTGACGACCTGCGGCTCCGTCTGCGGGGTGACGATCACCTCGAGCAGCGGCATGCGATGCACCGGGGAGAAGAAATGCGTGCCAAGCACTCGCTCGGGACGCTGCGAGGCCGCTACGATCTTTGCGATGGGGATCGTGGACGTATTCGACGCGAAGATGGCGTGTGCAGGGAGGAGCGCCTCGCTTTCACGCAGCACCTGATGTTTGACGGCCAGGTCCTCGAACACCGCTTCGATCACCAGATCGGCGGCTCCGAAGCCGGAGTAGTCGATCGTTCCTCCGCAGAGCGACAGGTAGTCCTCGAACTGCTGCCGCGTGATCTGCTTCTTCGTCAGGCGATCGCTCAAGATCTGCCGCACACTCGCCAAGCCCTTACCGACGCGCGCAAGGTCCGCGTCTTTGAGTCGCACGACGGTTCCGTGCTGCACGGCGAGCGCGGCGATCCCCGCGCCCATAAAGCCGGCGCCCAATATGACGATCTTCTCCACGGGCAGCGGCTCTGGCGCAGGCGCTGCCACGCCTGCGTCCTTCTTGAGTGACGTCGTGGCGAAAAAGAGGAAGATCAACTCCTTCGCGACAGCGCCGGTTGCCAGCTCACCGAACAGGCGAGCTTCCTCTTCATAGCCGCGCTGCCGCCCTAACGAGTAGCCCGCTTCGACGGCGGCAATCGCGGCCAGCGGCGCCGGGTAGTGCCCCTTGGTCTTCGCCAGCGCGCGCTCACGCGCTTGGCGCAGCACAAGCGCGCGTCCGATGGGGTTGTGATCCAGCGCGAGGGCGGCCGCGTTGCGGCGCCGCGCGTTACGCCCGCGGCTGAGGGTGCCGGCTGCCAGCTCGTGCGCCCGTTTCAGGGCGATCGACAGCAGAATGGCTGGGTGCACAACCTCGTGCACGAGACCGATTTGGCCGGCTTTCCGCGCGCGCACGTACCGGCTCGTTAGGATCATGTCGAGCGCCTCGCGCAGCCCAACCGTACGGGGGAGACGCTGCGTGCCGCCCGCTCCAGGGATCAGCCCCAGCTGCACTTCGGGGAGGCCGAGCACTGTTTTTGGATCGTCGCTCGCAATGCGATACGCACACGCCAGCGCCGCTTCGAGGCCTCCGCCGAGGCAGCCGCCGTGAATCGCCGCTACAACTGGAACGCGCAGTCGCTCCAGCCGATCGAGCAGCGTGTGCCCTTCCTGACTCGCGCGCTGTGCGTCGTTAGGCGTTCGCCATTCGAGAAACTCTTCGATGTCGGCGCCGGCGACGAAGTTGTCCGCTTTGCCTGAGCGCCAGACCGCCGCCGTGATGGATGTATCCTTTTCGAGCTCGTCGAACAGCGCGACGAACTCAGCGCGCACACTGCGCGTGATTTTGTTGATAGACTCACCGAGCACATCGAACGTGATGATAGCGATCGCGTCGCGACGCTCGAGGTGCAGAGCTGAAGGCAATTGTCGAAGGTCGAAGGTTTAAGGACTAGCGTCTCTCAACCACCATCGCGAAGCCCATGCCGCCGGCCGCGCAAACGGTCATGAGACCAAACTGCCCGCCACGCCGACGCAGCTCGTTGAGCAAGGTTGTCGTTATGCGCGCACCGGTCGCCCCGAAGGGGTGACCGATCGCGATAGACCCGCCCATAACGTTCAGTTTCGCCCTATCAACAGCACCGACAGGCTGTGTGAAACCAGCGCGCGCCGCCCACTCTCTCGACTCGAAGCCGCGCAGGTTGGAAAGTACCTGCGCCGCGAATGCCTCGTGCATCTCGATCAAGTCGATATCGCTGAGCGATAAACCAGCGCGCTGCAGCGCGAGAGGAGCGGCCAGTACCGGCGCCTGCAACAGTTGCTCGCCGGGATCGAGGGCCGCGTACGCATAAGACCGGATGTACCCCAGCGGCTCGATACCTGACGCGGCAGCTCGATCGGCGGACATGAGCACAACGGCCGCCGCACCATCGGTCAGCGGCGAGCTGTTTCCCGCCGTGACGCTGCCGTATTTACGATCAAAGACGGGCTTCAAGGCCTTGAGTTGATCCAGCGTCGAGTCCGGGCGTACGCCGTTGTCGACCGTCGCGGTCGCTTCATACTTGGGAGGAATCCAGACGGGCGTTAGCTCACTGGTTAGGCGACCGTCGGCGGTACCGGCCGCCGCTAAGCGGTGCGATCGCAGCGCGAACTCATCCTGCTCATCCCGCGTTATTGCATTGAGCTTGGCCATCTTCTCGGCGGACTGGCCCATCGTCTCACCCGTCGACGGTTCCGCGATCGCCGGCGTCACCGGAATGAGGTCGCGCGGCCGAATGCGGCTGAGCGCCTTGACACGCCCGCCTAACGACTTGGCACGCGACGCGGTACCCAGCGCGTCGGCAAACGCCGCCGAGTGCAGAATCGGCACCATGGAGAGCGACTCCGCCCCGCCCGCGATCATCACGTGCGCATGGCCCAGCGCGATCTGGTCAGCGGCGTCCGTGATCGCCTGGTTCGCGGACGCGCACGCGCGCCCGACCGTGAACGCCTGAACACCCTTGGGAAAGTGAGGGAGCAGTGCAACTTCGCGTGCGATGTTCGGCGCGAGAACTGACGGCACGACGGTGCCAAAGACAACGCCATCGATTGTCTTCGCATCCAGCTCTGTGCGCTGCACAAGTTCGGCTACGCACGCGCGGCCGAGCTCCACAGCGCTCATGCGGCGAAAGAGCGTGCCGGATTTGCTGAATGGAGTTCGAATGCCGGCGACGACGGCGACGCGGGTCCCGTTGAGCATGACTAGAAACTAGTCGTTGGCTCTTAGCTCTTTGGGGCGGGGGGCATACAAGCCAAGCCCTAAGACCCAAGAACTAAGACCTAAGGACAGAGCTAATCCCATACGGCGTGTACTGAGGCGCATGCCCTGCGACCCGCCTCATCCTCAATATCCCCTTCTCGATAGTCGAGAATGCGAAGCGGGGCAACCAATGCTCGTAGCTCACTCGCTCGCAACAGAAAGCATGCGCTCCGCGGAGCTGACGCAAGCCCGGCGGCGACTAACGCGGCATGTTCTGTTGTGTACGTTTCGTACAGCAGCTGCCCACCAGGCTTGAGCAGCGCAATCAGCGCAGGAATGAGATCGCGATCCAGAAAGTTCGTAACAACGACACCATCGAATTTGCCGTCGCGGAGGGCGAGCGCGCGCACGTCCGCCACGACGCCGTGGGTGCGTGCGCTGCGGCGCACTGCTGTCCGCACAGCAAGCTCGACAAAGTCCACTAACACAACGTGGTGTCCGCGCGCGGCGAGAGGGGCAGCGTGACGTCCTGCGCCCCCGGCTACGTCGCAGATCCAAGATTCCGCAGCGAACAGCCCACTGCGCTCGATCACCCAGCGCGATGGGCGCGACTCTTCGGCGCGCTTACGCGCATAACGAGCCGTCCAATCTGCACGTGAGTTCGGTTCAGCGGGAGGCGGTGCGCTCACAACTACATGTTCCGGCGCCATGGCGCGACGAAGCGTGGGCGACCGCTTCGAATCAAGTCTTCGACGTCGTGGTCGTGGGCGGGGGAATCACCGGGGGTGGCATCGCGCGCGATGCCACGTTGCGTGGGTTGCGCGTGGCGCTGTTCGAGCGCAGCGACTTCGGCAGCGGCACGTCGAGTCGCTCGTCGCGCCTCGTCCATGGTGGCGTGCGTTATCTCGAGCACGGCCACTTGCAGCTCGTCCTCGAGTCCAGCCGCGAACGGCGTCGCCTGCTGCGTATCGCGCCTCATCTCGTTAGGCCGCTGGCGTTCACATGGCCGGTATATGCAGGTGCGCGCATCGGGAACTGGAAACTCTCCGCTGGACTCGCACTCTATGACGCGCTGGCGCTCTTTCGCAATGTCGCGCCGCACCGGCGTCTTGCGCCAGACGAAGTCCTGCGCGACGAACCCGCGCTCCGTGCCGACGCATTGCGCGGTGGCGCGCGCTACTACGACGCCGCCGCCGATGATGCACGACTGGTGCTGGCGAATATCGTCGCCGCGTCGGAGCAGGGTGCGACAGTACTCAATTACGCAACCGTCGAGCGCGTAAGTGCGCCGCGAAACGGACAGGCCGCGTGGGTTGTCGACGTGCGCGACACGCTCACGCAGCATTCGCATCAGGTAACCAGCCGAAGCGTTGTTTTCGCCGTGGGACCGTGGAGCGACGAGGTCGCTCAGCTCATCGGCGACGAAGTAGTCGCTCCAAAGGCGCGTGTCGTCGAATCGCTCGGCGCGCACGTTGCCGTCGCTCGGCGACGCGTCGGGAACGCCGGCGCGCTGACGCTGCTCGCGCCTGCCGATGGGCGCGTCTTCTTCGTACTCCCGGCGAGAGACCTAACGATAATCACTACTACAGAATCGCCGGCGCACGCGCCGCCCGAAGAGGCCCGCGCCGGACGCGGCGACGTGCAATACCTGCTTGCCGCTGTGAATCACTTTTTTCCTGCGGCGCAGCTGGCGGCGGATGACGTCGTGTCCGCATGGGCCGGCGTGCGTCCGCTCGCCGGGCCCAACGCGAAAGGCGATCTCACGTCCGCGTCGCGCGAGCACACAATCGCGGAAGCTCAGCGCGGGCTCTTTGTCGTCACCGGCGGTAAGCTGACTACATACCGCGCGATGGCTGAAGAGGTGGTAGATCGCGTCGCCAGACCGCTGCTGCCACGTTACAGGGAGGCCGTTACTCACCGCGTTCCGTTGCCCGGCGGAGAACTGCACGACGTCCGGTCTGCAATCGAGGCCGTCTGTCGCGTCGTCGGCGATCAAGCGGTCGCCGAGCGCTTGGTTTTCGCTTATGGCGCGCGCTGGCCGCAGGTCTTTGATGCAGCCGATGAAGATGACCTTCGACTCCTCTCACAGGATGCCCCCTATCTCATCTCCGAGATCGGCCACGCTGTGAAGCATGAGTTTGCGCTGACGCTCGCAGATATCCTGATCCGCCGGATGCCACTCGCCTTTGCACGCGCGGATCGCGCGGTTGGGCCTGCGGCCGAGGTTGCAGCGACGCTTGCAGAACGTTTCGCGTGGGGTCCGTCGCAAATCAGACAGCTGCTGCGCGACTACGAGGAAGCAGCCGAACGACAGTTCGCGATCGAATAGCGTTGCTTTCATACGCGCGCGGAACGCTCGTGTGCGTTGTGCGCACGATAATCGCCTTTCGTCAACGCGAGAGCCTGTGGATGAAGGGCGGAATGCTGCTGCTCGCCCTCATCCTCGCCGGACTATTCTACGACACTGTTGCCTAACGCGCGCCCGTGCGCAGCATGCCGCGCGTGAAGAGCATCACGATGCCGTTATTACGCCCTACCGTGATCAGCACATCCATCGGCGCAAGGATCGCAACAGCTTCCAAGTCGTGGGCCGGGATGTCTATCGTCGCGGGGATTGGCTGACCGTTGAGATAAAGTGCGGCGCAACCTGCTCCACGGATCTGATAGCAGACGCGTCCCGTACCGGCACCTAATACTCGCACGAACGGAGGCCCCTTTTTCAGCACAACGTCAGAAGCGGTGCGTGTGCTCGTGCTTACCGAGGCAATGTCTTCGGGAAGGATGACAGCTTTACCGGCAAGGCTAGAAGCAGGAACACCAAAGATCCGACTGACTTCGCGATCGACAATCACATCGAGTTTCAGTAACGACGCCGCAGGAGCGACGTACAATGTGTCGTCTCGCGTCTCGCCTGCTTGGAGGAAGATCGCATCAGTCTCTTCGGCCGGATAACCGCTACGCCGCACCTGGAGGAAGAATTTCCCAGGAGCTTTGGCGCGGAGGGTGAAGGACCCATCGGCCGCTGTGCGCGCCGTGTCCAGTTCTG
>JBQTIF010000004.1:0-3505 GCA_052388395.1 Gemmatimonadaceae bacterium
TGAGCTTCGGTGGCCGTGGCTGTGCGATCTCGAAGGCCTCGGCGTCGCTCATGACGAGCGCCGTCAAAGGGAAGACGCGCGCGGAGGCACACGATCTCTTCAATCGATTTCGCGCGATGGTGACCGCTTCGCCGATACGAGCCACTGAGCCGTCGGCGGATGCGAAAGCGTTAGGCAGGCTTGCCTCTTTGGGTGGGGTCGCGCGTTTCCCTGCGCGAATCAAATGCGCCACGCTTGCGTGGCACGCGCTGCAAAGCGCGCTCGAGAATGGCGCGCGTGAAGTCTCGACGGACGATCAGCTCTAAAACGCCTCCTGAGCTCTGATCTGCTTTTAGACGATCTCGAGCCAGGGATCCCGACGAGCTTCACACTGGCGGATGGCCAACGAGTGTGTCTCGTTCGCGTGGGCGACGCAGTCTATGCGCTGGAGGATCAGTGCTCACATCAAGCCATGCCGCTTTCGGCAGGATATGTCGTGGCGCCTAACGAATCGGGCGGAGAGCCGGTGATCGAATGTGCGTGGCATGGCGCGCGGTTCCGTTGCGCGACTGGAGAACCGACGCGCGGTCCTGCGCTGGACGCGGTGGCGACCTATGAAGTGCGGCTGGAGGGAAATCGGGTGGTCGTCGGCGCCCGTCGCCCCACGTTAGGCTAGGTTCGCCGCGCTACAGGCGTTCGAAGAGTCCCGTCTCGAGCAGCGCCGCGGCGTCGCCGGCATCGACCGCTGTCCCCGCACCCGGATTGAAGACATATGGCGCGCCCGTGACCGGTCCACGCAAATAAAGCGCGTGCGGACGCGCGTAACGGATCGACACCCGCCGCCGAACAGCTTCCTGCTTCTTGAAAGGCTTCATATCCCCATCCGTCATTGGCCTCCCTATCCCCTATCCCCCTATCAACTATCCAGCTCGGGCGAACTGATGTGCCCCCGCCTCGGACTCCGCTCGACTGCGCCATCCTGCAGCTGACAGCGAGCGGAGTGCGAGTGAATCGAGGACCGCGACGCAACCAAGCTCCCGCCGGGCGTCTAGACGGTCACTCGAGAAGAACCCGGCGCAACGCAGCGCCGTCTCAGGTATCCATTCCCATCCCGCCAGCTGCGTGCGCGCGGTCGTGTCAATACCGAGCAACTCGCCGGCGCGCTCGTCCAGATTCGCTATCACCGATGCGCGCGCGTCACCACGTGACGCGGCCTCGGTGGCGTGCCACATGAGCTGCCAGTCGCACGCTTCCCACTCGCCTAACAACGCGATCTGTTCGCGCACCGACCATGGCAGCCGCAACGCCTCCGCCCGCGTCATGAGCTCTCGCGTGAACAGGTCGACGAGCGTGCGGCGCAATGACGGCAGTCGTGTGCGAGCCACGATCCACTCGGCAACGTCCGCGGGGGATACGCTCGGTCGACCGCTCACGGATGCAAGGACACCTCGCGTTCCACCAACACCGTCGTCCAGTGAGAACATCACGGTGACGCGAGAGGTGCGTCGGATGTGACGTACCTCCCAACGGTCGGCAGCGAGGATGCAGACCGGGCACCATGGCGCCCCATCCACGATTGGCTTGAGCTGGGCCGACGTCGGGCGGACATCGAGGCAGTCGATCAGCAGGATAGAGCCGAGGGTTGCTTCTTCCCCAGTATTGCGGCGCGCCGCCGCGTAAGGCGGCTCGATTACCATCGAACGGAGTGTGTCGCTCATGAGCCGCAGGATAGGGTCAGTCGATAGGGATGTACACTCGGGGTAGTCCTAGTCAGTCGAGTGTGTGAGGTTCGTTACAAGTCATTTGCAGATTCGGCGTTTTCGCCGGCGCCGGCGGCAGTCGTGACGCTCCCGATTCCTCCCTCGCGACCCTGAAGCATCACAGCATAGCGAAGCAGACCAACTTCATTGGTGATCCCGAGCGCGCGACGTATGGACGCGCGGTGAAACTCGATCGTGCGGTGACTGACGCCGAGCGAATCTGCGATCTGTTGCGAAGTCTTCCCCGCTCCGATGAGCCGCAGGATCTGCTTGTGACGTGGCGTTAGGCGATCCAGCGCGGGATCGTCCATCGCCGATCCGTCGCGCTGCGTATGACGTGGGATCTTGGGGGAGACGTATTTCTTCCCCTGCATCACTTGGCTGATCGCTTCGTTCAGCTCCTCGGCCGATGCTTCTTTCGGGATGAAGCCGTGCGCTCCGGCGACGATCGCCGCGTCGGCCATAGCGCGATCGACGTGCATCGTTACGATGAGCACCTTGAGGGCTGGGAAGCCTTTCACGAGCTCCGGGAGGAGATCGAGACCGTTTCGGTGCGGCATCGACAGATCGAGCAGGAGCAAGTCGGGCTTCTTTGCACGAACGGCGTCGATCACATCACGCCCATCTTGCACGACGCCGACGACGTCGCAATTGGGGCGCAGGATGGCGCGCAACCCCTGGCTCACGAGCGGGTGATCGTCGGCGATGAGTACTGCGGTGCGCCTGATCATGTGTGTCTTCCTTCGGCAGTCGGCACTTCGACACGCACGACCGTGCCGACCCCTGGCTGCGATTCGATGTCTATACGGCCACCGGCATAACGGGCTCGTTCCGTCATGCTGACGAGGCCGAGGCTGTGTGCGCGGTCCTGCTGCGTCGTATCGAACCCGCGCCCTTGATCTGCGACAGTCATTACCACGGCGCCGTTGCGCTGTGCCAGCGTAATCTGCGCGTGCTTTGTGCCGCCGTGTTTCTCAGCGTTGCGTAGTGCTTCCTGAGCGATGCGATAGAGGATCAAGGAATTGTCTTGAAGGAGTGCAACGTTCGGGGCAGCCGATGTATCGACCCTGACGTCGAAGCCAGAGGAACTCCGGATGTCCGTTGCGAGCGCGTGAAGCGCGGTGACTAGACCGGCGTGCTCGATGATGGACGGGTGTAGACGGTGTGCAACCTTCCTTAGCATAACGCCAAGATCGCTCAATTCTTCTCGCAAAGCTGTGATGCGGTGCAGGTGCCGATCGTGAGGAATCGCGTGCTCCCCGGCAATCGCGTGTTCTCCCGTCCAGTCGTCCAGTTCGTGCTGTAGCAGAGCCACACGTTGCAAGGCATCGTCGTGGAGTTCACGCGCCACCCAGGCACGTTCGTCCTCCTGGGCGGCGAGGAGGCGTTTGGCGTGTTCGCGGTGGAGGGCGACGATGCGGCGCTGGTAGAAGACCAGGGCGGCGCCCAGCGCGAAGAGGATGACGCCTAACGCGAGCGCGGAGGCGATGTAGATCTGACCGATGAACTGGGCGGAACCGGACACAGCTGTGGGGGAAGGCCGTTCCTCAGACCAAAGCTTGAGGGGTGGCGCGAAAAGTGCTAGGCGCTTGTTGGACGGGATCGGAGTTCTTGGCGGCAGTCGTCGAGTTGGCGGCGGAGCGCGAGGGTGCGGCGCTGGTAGAGTGCCAGCGCCGCTCCCAGGGCGAAGACCAGAAGGCCTAACGCGAATCCTGAGGCTATGTAGGCTTCAGCAACAAATTCCGGGGAAGCGGACATAACATGCC
>JBQTIF010000005.1:0-3903 GCA_052388395.1 Gemmatimonadaceae bacterium
TGTGACCACTCTCGGTCATGGCCCACTCCGAGAATCGTTAGGTGTTTTGCTGGCGTGCGCCGCCTCGCGGCGAGCCGCCTGCAACGTCTCCACAGCGCGCGCCGGCACAGTGCGCACCTCGCCGAGCTCACGCGCTGCCCAGACAATACGCGCGCCGTGCTCCAAACTCTCCATGCGTTGATGCGCGACGCTCAGCGTAGCTCCCACCGTTGTCGCACCATGGTTCGAAAAGAGGAACACGTCGTGCTCGCTAATAAAAGGCTCCATCGCATCCGCCAGCTCTTCCGTTCCGGGAATGACGAACGGCACATACGCAATATTACCCAATTGATAGATCATTTCGGGAAGCACGTCGGTTGGGAGCGGCACGCCTGCCACAGCGAACGCCGTCGCCATTGGCGGGTGTGCGTGAACGACCGCCCCAACGTCTTCACGCCTGCGATATAACCGCACGTGCATCGCTAGCTCCGTTGACGCGCGTGCACCGCGTGTGGCGCGCGCGCGCGCTCCGTCCCACCGAACGTCGACCAGATCATCCGCTCCCACATCGACTTTGCTGAGGCCCGCGGGTGTAATCATCATCGCTTGCCGGCCGGTGCGAACCGACACGTTGCCGTCCGTTCCGGCGATCAGCCCGCGCTCGTACAGTCGTCGACACACTGCGACGACCTGTCGCCTGACGACGCGCGACGGCGGCATAACGATTTCGTACCGCTACCGCACGTCCAGGCTATGGACGATTCGACCGTTGACGATGGTACACGTCGCGCGGCCGGTGAGCTGTACCCCAGCGTATGGGGAATTCCGTCCTTTAGACCGAAAACTCGCCGGGTCGACAACCCAGCCCAGCGCCGGGTCGAAAATGGTGATATCGGCCACATTTCCGCGCTTGAGCGACCCACCTGGGAGTTTGAAGACGCGCGCCGGAGTGACTGACATCCGATTTACAAGCGTAGGCAGATCGAGCGCCCCCGTGTGGACGACATATGTGAGCAGGACGCCGAGGGCCGTCTCCAACCCCACGATGCCATTCGGGGCGTCAGCGAATTCGCGCTCCTTTTCATCGTAGTGATGCGGCGCGTGATCCGTCGCGACGAGGTCGATCGTATCGTCGCGCACTGCCAGGCGCAGCGCCGCAACATCCTCCGCGGTACGCAGCGGCGGATTCATCTTGGCGTTGGTGTTGTAGCCTTCGACCGACTCCTCCGTCAGCGTTAGGTGGTGCGGGCAGACTTCGGCGGTGACGCGGATCCCGCGCTCTTTCCCCCATCGGATCAGCTCGACCGACCCCTTGGTGCTCATATGGCACAGGTGCACATGACCACCCGTTCGTCGCGCCAGCAGGATGTCGCGGATCACCATGATCTCTTCGGCTTCGTTAGGCACCCCTTTCAAGCCTAACCGCGCCGAGACGATCCCTTCGTTCATGGCGCCACCGGTGGCCAGTGTCGGCTCCTCGCAGTGATCGGCGATGGGCACGTCGAACGAACGCGCGTACTCCAGGGCCGTTCGCATGAGATGCGCGCTGACAACGGGACGGCCGTCATCGCTGAATGCGACAGCTCCCGCACCAACCATCTCCCCAAATTCGGCGAGGGCTTCGCCACGCTGTCCAACTGAAATCGCGCCGATCGGATAGACCCGCGCCGCATCGGCGCGAGTGGCCTGGCGTACGATGAACCCTACAGCGGCCTGGTTATCCGTGACGGGGTCGGTGTTGGGCATCGCGCAGATGGCTGTGAAGCCGCCTGCAGCTGCCGCGCGCGCTCCGGTCGCGATCGTCTCCACGTCCTCGCGCCCGGGTTCACGCAAATGACAGTGCACGTCGATGAATCCGGGGGCGATCACCTGCCCGGTGCAATCGATCTCTTGCGGTTGGTCGTCACGGCGCACCTCGCCTAACGATTTGCCGGCGTGCTCGACCTTCCCGTCAACGACAAGGACGTCGCCCACGGCGTCGAGCCCCTGTGACGGATCGAGAACGCGCCCGCCACGCAGCAGGAGAGTCGCGGACTCTGACCTCGGACCTTTGGCCTCTGACCTCATCGCTCACCCTTCGCCGCTTCGGCCAATTCGGGTTTCCCACCAGCGAGCAGATAGAGGACTGCCATTCGTACGGCCACGCCGTTCGTCACTTGATCCAGAATCACACTGTGTGGTCCATCGGCCACGTCGGAGTCGATTTCCACACCGCGGTTCATAGGTCCCGGATGCATGATGAGGATGTCGCGTGGCGCGCGGTCCAGTTTTTCGCGCGTGACGCCAAAGACACGGTTGTACTCGCGCAGCGACGGGATATATCCCGCAGTCATCCGCTCGAGCTGAAGGCGTAGAATATTCAGCACCTCGGCCCACTCGATGGCCTCCTCGATGCGCTGAAAGACGCGCACGCCAAACTCTTCGATCGCGTTAGGCAGGAGCGAGCGCGGTCCGCACACGGCCACCTCCGCGCCAAGCCGCTGAAGACCCCAAATGTTGGAGCGCGCGACGCGCGAGTGCAAAACGTCGCCGCAGAGACAGACTTTGCGCCCCTGGATTGGCGCGCGATGATCGCGAATCGTGAGGAGATCCAGCAGCCCTTGCGTCGGGTGTTCGTGCGTGCCGTCGCCGGCGTTGATCACATTGGAGTCGATGCGATCGGCGAGAAATCGCGCCGCCCCCGATGCCCCGTGCCGGATCACCACCATGTCAATGCGCATCGCCTCGAGGTTCCGTGCCGTATCGACGAGCGTTTCCCCTTTTGCAACGCTCGAGATAGACGAGGCGACGTTCACAGTGTCCGCTGAGAGACGTTTCTCAGCGAACTCGAAGGAAATACGGGTGCGCGTGGACGCTTCGAAAAAGAGGTTCACGATCGTCATGCCGCGCAGCGTCGGCACCTTCTTGATCTGCCGTTCGCTGATCTCCTTAAATGGTTCCGCGGTGTCGAGAATCAGTCGGATCTGATTCGCCGTTAGGCTCTCGAGGCCGAGGAGATCTTTGCCGAGAGGAACGGTTAGCGAAGCGGAGGGAGAAGCTGAGGCGGCCCCGGCCGCTCCAGCGGACGCCCCCGCTCCGCGCGGGATCACGTCTCGTCCCTCCGGGGAACTATGACCACGGCGTCTTCGCCGTCCAGTTCCTTCACCAAGACGTCAACGCGATCCCCGCCTGGCACCTCCACGACCTTTCCGACGACGTCTGCGTGGATCGGCAGCTCCCGGCCACCACGGTCAACAAGCACTGCGAGGGCGATTCGCGCCGGACGGCCAAAGTCGGCGAGCTCGTCGAGCGCCGCGCGGACAGTGCGCCCCGTGTAGAGCACGTCATCGACGATTACGACGCACTTGTCGTCCAGCGCCCATGGAAGGTGCGTCGCCCCGACCACGGGGCGCGGTCCTACGGTCTGCAGGTCGTCGCGGTAGAGCGTGATGTCCAACGCGCCACGTGGCAATTGGGTGTCTTCGCGCTCGTCAATGCAGGCGGCAATCCGCTCGCTCAGCTGTACGCCGCGCCGCTGAATACCCACCAACACCAAGTCTTCAACGCCGTATACCTCGACGATCTGGTCCGCCATGCGACGCAAAGTCCGCGAGAGGGATTTCGCGTCGAGGATCGTCGTGCGTTTGGCAGCCATAAGCTGGGGCGCAAATATGACGACTCGCTTCGGGTTGCGGCAGCCGGCCCTCGCTCGTGTTCGCGCCCTCAAGAGCTTTCAGCGCAGATGCACCTGGGGCGGCCTTCGGCCGCAACCAAAGGAAGTTCGAAGAGATCGCGTAGGTGAGGAGATGCGTGGCATTGCCCCAAGTGAGACGCTGAGAGGTCACGCGATGACCACCAGCCATTCACCGGAGCAATGCCATGGACCGATTTCTACAACGCCACGCGGCCGATGTCACGGGGGTCCTCAGTGGATTCGACCGGTTG
>JBQTIF010000006.1:0-8192 GCA_052388395.1 Gemmatimonadaceae bacterium
GTGACAGCGCGCGTCGCGCTCTACGCGACAGCATCAGAGCACAGGTGGACGTGTCACGCGAGCTGGACTGGCGCAGGCGCAACCGTGAGCCGCGCCGGATTCCGCTGACACCTGAGCTCGACCGCTCGGCGTTCAAAGATGATCAGGCGCGGACGCTCCTGCTGCGTGCACGAGCGGCAAGGTTGCTGCAGGATTCGACGCTCGAGTCGTACGACGCGACGACGCACCAGCGATTGTCGGTAGGTCTCGGTTTCCGCGCGTTAGGTCGCAACCGCACACTCTTTCGGACCGAGACCGTCACGCGCGTGCGTTGGTCGCGCAAGAGCGGCGTTTGGATCGATATGAAGGGGAAGCGGATCGCGCTTCCGGCGTTCGCGAGTAGAGGCAAGGGACCCGACGCCAGCGCGGAGATCGACGACGACGACGACTTTTCGCCGATTCCTTATTTTCCGGGACGCGACGCGCTCTGGATTGGCGCAGACAACGGCCTAACGCGAGCAGAGGTCGACGATCGCGAGTTGGTCCACCCGATCGCGTTAGGCTCCGAGGCATACTATACATATGCTACCGGCGACTCCCTGACCCTCACACTCACCGAAGGGCGTATAATCCGACTGCGCGAGCTGCGCATCGCGCCGCGACGCCCTGAGTGGAAGCTCTCCGTCGGATCGTTCTGGTTCGACGTGGAAAGCGGCCAGCTTGTGCGCGCGGCGTATCGTCTCGCCGTCCCCATCGATATCTGGGCCGTCGCAAAAGAGGAGGCGCAGCGCGACGGAGACACGGATCCGGACGATGAAGTTCCGATCTGGGTCAAGCCGCTCATCTCGCCGATGCGCGCAAGTCTCGAAGCGGTGACGATCGAGTATGGCCTTTTCGGTGGTCGCTTCTGGCTGCCGCGCACGCAGTCCGCCGAGGCATTTGCGCAGGTGAGTTTTATGCGTGTGCCGGTGCGCATTGAAGAGCGATTCAAATACGGGGACGTGAACGGCGTGGATACATTGCCCGCGATTCCCGCACGCCCGCGCTCGCTGATCGACTCGTTGTTCCCTAACGATTCCACGCCGTGGGATTCGCTGACTCGCGAGGAACGGCGTCGCCGCCGCGATATTATCGCCGAGGCGTCGCGCGAGCGCTCGCGCCAGCGCGACTCCGTGCGAAATGAAGACTGCCGGACGACGGGGACGTACACGCGAGTCGAGCGTCGCATCGACGGCAGCCTCACTGTCGCAACGCGCATCCCCTGTGATTCGACCGCGCTCCGGAACTCGCCGGGGCTTGTCGGCTCCATCTACGATGAAGGAGAGGAGATCTTCGGTATCCGCGAGCGCGAGGAGCTCATCAAATCCCTCGGCTTCGGCCTGCAGTCGGCGTGGGCTCCGCAAGTGCCGATCTTCCGTTACGGTCTCGAGCTAACGCGCTATAACCGAGTCGAAGGCCTCGCCACGGGGTTAGGCGTTAGGCAGGACTTCGGGCTTGGCTACACCGGTGACGCACTCCTGCGCTATGGCTTCGCGGATAAGAAAGTGACCGGTGAACTGTCAGTCACGCGATCCAACGGCCGCTCGACGTGGCGACTGGGCGGCTACCACCGCCTTGTTGCAGCAACGGATTGGGGGACGCCGCTCTCGTTCGGTAGCTCCTTTGGCGCGCTGATGTTTGGCGTCGATGATGGCGCGTATTATCGCGCTGGTGGAGCGGAACTGGCGTTCGAGTCGGCGCGCGGTGGCGGCTCGGGTTGGCGTCTCTTCGCCGAGCGACATCGTGGCGCGCGGCGCGAGACACACTGGTCACTCGCGAATGCAATCAACGACGTGCAGTTCCAGGAGAATATCGTCGCGTCGCCGGGCGACTATTTCGGCATAGCCTTGCGCGAAGTTCGCTCATATGGGATGGATCCGTTCGGCTGGCGTTCGCAGATCGACATCCGTTCTGAAGCTGCGTTCTCGGGAAGTGATACGGCGTATGCGCGCTGGGCGGGGGACCTAACGATTAGCCGCGGACTCGGGCCCGTGGCGGCGTCGTTGACGTTAGGTACGGGAACATCGTATGGCGAAGTTCCTGCGCACCGGCGCTTCTTCCTGGGCGGCGTACACACGGTGCGCGGCCAGCAGCTGGACCTAACGGGTGGTGACACCTATTGGTTGACGCGCGCGGAGCTGGGGATGGCCAACGTGTTTGCGCGGCCGGTGATCTTCGCTGACCTCGGATGGAACGGTCCGCGCGAAGACGCATTCACGGGTAGGCCGATGAGCGGTGTAGGAGCAGGCCTGAGTCTGATCGATGGGCTAATCCGATTTGACTTGGCCAAGGGGATATACCCGCGGGAGAAATGGAGATTCTACGGGTATCTGGAGGCGAGATTCTAGCCCTCCCCTCCCAACTGCGTGATAGGTGATAAAAAAACCCGCGTGATAGGTGAGAAACGAATGCGTGAGGAGTAGGGCATCAACACGCTGCCTAACGAAGCAGACTTCTCACGCTATTCGTCCTCACTTATCACGCTGTCGACCATCACACATAACGCAGTTAAGACCCTACACGGTCAGCGTCCCTTCCATTACCAGCACTGAGTTTCCCCCCACTCGTAGCGCCTTCACCTTGCCCTCGGCGACATCCGCTTCGACATCGAGTATGCTCGGTCTTCCCATCTCAAATCCTTGCTCCACCACCCAGCGCAACGTTGCGTTACGTTCGGCGGAGCGCATAGCGAGATAACCGCCTAACGCCGCGCACGCACTCCCCGTCGCAGGATCCTCCGGGACGCCCGCCCCCGGACCGAACATGCGCGCATGCACATCGGACGACGGATATATCCCGTCCAGCGCCATGACAAAGACCATGTCGGCCCACTGCCCCTTGAGCGTCCGCTCCCAACACTCGAGACTCAGCCGCGCTCGCGCGACGGCGTGCCGATCGCGTAACGGTACATACACGAAGCGCAAGCCGCATGAAACACCCTGCGGAAAGTACGCGTCACTCCGGATGTCGCTCTCGTCGATATTGAGCATCGCCGCCAGCTCAGCGTTAGGCGGAAGCGCCGGCCCAACCTCGGGGAGCATGGCGGCTGACAGCTGACAGAACACAGGTTGGCCGTCCTGCGCGACGATTCGCACAGGGACGAGACCGACCTTCTCCTCGAACGTGATGCGCGTCTCGGCGCCGTTCAGCGGGATTTCGCCGATCGCGGCAAGAACATGCGCCGCACCGACCGTCGGATGCCCGGCGAACGGTATCTCACCGCCGGGCGTGAAGATGCGCAGCTTACGCGTGTTGAACGGCCGCTCCGGCGGTTGCACAAACACGGTCTCGGAGTAGTTGAACTCTCGAGTGATCGAGAGCATCACATCGTCCGACAGGTCGGAGGCGTTAGGCAACACCGCCAGCTGATTGCCGCCGAAGCGGGAGTCGGTGAAGACATCCGCGGTTATGTAGCGCAGTTCCATCGCTCTTAGCTCTTAGGGATTTGCTCGTACAGCACGTTAAGAGCTAAGACCTAAAGAGCTACGGACTATTCGGCCGCCATAAACGGATACTTGTAATCCGTTGGCGGAACAAACGTCTCCTTGATCGTTCGTGGACTCACCCAACGCATCAGATTGAACTTCGAACCCGCCTTGTCATTCGTGCCGGATGCTCTCGCTCCGCCAAACGGCTGCTGACCAACAACGGCGCCGGTCGGCTTGTCATTGATGTAGAAGTTTCCGGCAGCATTGCGCAGACCGAGCAGTGCTTCGCGCACTGCCTGACGCGATTGCGCGAAGACAGCTCCCGTTAGGGCGTACGGTGACGTTTGATCGACGGTGCGCAGGGTTTCGAACCACTGCGAATCATCGTAGACCCACGCGGTGACAACCGGACCAAAGATCTCTTCCTGCATCAGCCGGTAGTCCGGCGACGGTGCCTCAATCAACGTCGGCGTGATGAAATACCCCTTGTCGCCTTTCGCGACGCCGCCGCTCAAGATCTTTGCATTCTTCTTCGCGTCATCCAGATACTCGCTGATCTTCGCGTGCGACTTCTGGTCGATGACAGCACCCATGAAGTTGCGGAAGTCGCGCACATCACCCATGCGAATGTCTTCCATCATCGCAAGCGTCTGATCACGAACGGTGTTCCATAACGAGCGTGGGATGTACACACGACTCGCCGCCGAGCATTTCTGTCCCTGATACTCGAAGCCACCGCGCGCAATGGCGACGGCCACAGCCTGTGCATCGGCGCTCGGATGCGCGACGATGAAATCCTTACCGCCAGTCTCGCCGACGATGCGCGGATATGTACGGTACTGCGACATATTCGCACCGATCGTCTTCCACATCGAGTTAAAGACTGACGTGCTGCCGGTGAAGTGCACGCCCGCGAGGTCGCGATCCGCCAGCAGGCGGTCGCTGATAGGGGCGGCGTCACCCGGAAGGAAATTGATCACGCCTGGAGGGAGGCCAGCGGCTTCGAGCAGCCGCATGACGTAGTACGCCGAGAGCATGGCGCTCGACGCCGGCTTCCAGATCACTGTATTACCCATGACTGCTGGGGAGCCGGGGAGATTGCCGCCAATCGCCGTGAAGTTGAACGGCGACACTGCGTACACGAATCCCTCAAGTGCGCGATAATCCAGCATGTTCCACACGCCAGTGCTCGCCATCGGCTGATCGGCGTAGAGTTCCTGCGCGTACTGCGCATTGAAGCGCCAGAAGTCGATCAACTCACAGGCGGAATCGATTTCCGCCTGAAACACAGTCTTCGACTGACCGAGCATCGTTGCGGCGTTGAGCGTTGACCGCCAAGTCGTCGCGAGCAGCTCGGCGGCCTTGAGGAAAACAGCAACGCGGTCTTCCCAGGGCCAGTTGGACCACTCGTAATGCGCTTTGCGGGCGGCCTCGACGGCCATCTCGACATGCTTCGGTGATGCTTTGTGCCAATCGGCAAGGACGTGCTGATGGTCGTGCGGCATCACGGCGCGCGCGAGCTCGCCGGAGCGATGCTCCTGACCGCCGATGATGATGGGTATCTCGATCCTTTCTTTAGCCATGCTGTCGAGGCGCGCCTTGAGCGCGGCGCGCTCCGGCGAATCGACGGCGTACGACTTAATCGGCTCGTTGATTGGGGGCGGGACTCGACGGACCCCATTCACGCCAACGAGGCCGCCCATGGCCGCGGCCTGAGGCGTCGTATCGGACTTCCCTTCAGTGGTGGGCAGAGACGCCGAACGATCGGCGAGCGTAGCAGACATGAGCTTTCTCCTTAGGTGCCCCGGATCGCGTGACGCTCAGCGTCCGCGAATCGTGAGCAAGGGAAGGGCGTGTTGAGGGAACTCGACTCAGCGCGCGTTGTTCTAGTGGTGTGTGCGCCAACTCGCGCCAGCGGTGGTCCGACGATGGCAAGATAGTCGCGCCAAAACTACTCGCCAAGCAGCGACACACACACCGTCGGATAGCTCCCGCAGTGGGAGAGAAGTAGCTTGACCAACTGCCCGCGCGCGGAGGAACCGCCATGCACGTTCGTCGTCAGATGCTGGTTTGGGTCGCTGCCTCAACGATGACACTCGCGTGCGGTGGCGGAGGCGACGGTGGAACTGCGGGCCCGGCTGCGGTCGCTACCGTGCAACTGACGGCGAGCGCGTCGACGCTCGAAGTTGGCTCTTCGCTCAGCACGATCGTACGCCTCTCGGATGCTCAGGGCCGCTCCGTGACCGGTCGCTCCGTGACGTACCAGTCGAGCGCGGCGAATATCGCGACTGTCGACAATAACGGGACCGTAACTGGTGTTGGACCTGGTTCTGTCAGCATAACCGCCACGTCCGAAGGGAAGTCCGGCACGCTGGCGTTGACGGTGACGGTCCCGCCGATCGGTTTCGTCGCCATCGATCAGCGCACTCCCAGCGTTAGGCTTGGGGAGTCGACGACGCTGACCGTGAAGGCGTTCGATAACGCTGGACGCGAGGTGACTGGCCGCACGATCGCGTGGTCCAGCGCCGCGGCGACGGTCGCCACTGTGACGAGCGCCGGAGTCGTCACCGGTGTATCGACGGGGTCGGTGTACATTCGCGCCGAGACGGACGGGAAGCGTGACAGCGTTCCGCTGCGCGTGCGCAGTCTCATCACGCCGTCGATTGCCTCCACCGCACCGGCCACATGGACCCCCGGTGCCACGGCAACGATCGACGGCGCCAACTTTTCAACGAACGCGGCATCGAACGAGGTATACATCGGCACGGCGCGGGCGACGGTCACGGCGGCGACGGCGTCCCGCCTAACGATTGTTGTGCCGTCGGCGGCGCAGTTGCCGTGTACGCCGACCGGTCCCACTGCGATCTTCGTCGTCGTCAACGGCGACAGCGCGTTAGGCACCGCCGGTCTGCAGATGGCTACGCCGCGCACGCTCGCCGCCGGCCAAGCGCTCCTTCTCACGACTCAGAGCGATCTGTTGTGCAACGAGTTCTCCGTGACAGGCGGGACGTATCTCATCACGGCGTTCAACTACGGCGAATCAGCGAACACGCGCAACAACTTCTCGCTGCTCGGCGCGGCAACCACTGGTACGGCGGCGCAGGTTGTGACGGCGCGCGCCGCGCTCTCTGTCCCGCTCGCGCAGGGCTTCCCGATGCCGCTCCCCCCCGCCCTCGAGCGGCGTATGCGCCATCAGCGCGTGCATCTCGACATGCTGGAGGCGGAGCGGAGCTTCATGGCGACGCGGCGCAATCCGGTCGCGCTGCGCCGGCAACGCGCACGCGTGAACGCTCAAGGTGCGCGGCTGTCCGTGGCCACGGCGCCGGTGCCTAACGTGGGCGACATGCTCACGCTGCGCATGCGCCGAGTCCTCGACGACGTGCTCACCTGGGACAACGTCCGTGGGCGCGTCGTGTACGTCGGTCCGAAAATGGTGATCGTCGAGGACTCCGCCGCACCATTGGCGCGCACGATGGACGCGGAGTACGAGAAGATCGGCAAAGAGTTCGATACGCAGATGTACGGTTTCCTCAGCTCATTCGGCGATCCTCTCGCCGTCGATTCGCTGACCGATGCCAACGGTCGTCTGTTCGCCGTCTTCTCCAAGCGAGTAAACACGTACCGCAACGGCGAGATCCTCGGTTTCGTAACGCTGTGCGACTTTTTCGACAACACCGGGCCGCCGGACGAGATCTGTCCCTCGAGCAACGTCGGTGAGTACTTCTACGCCGCGGTGCCCGATCCTAACGCGGCCAACGGATTTACCATTGAGCAGTGGCGCCGCTTCATGCGCGGTACGCTCATTCACGAAGCGAAGCACGTCGCCGCGTACGCGGAGAAGCTGCTGCGGGCGACGACAGTTCTTGTGCTGGAAGAGAGCTGGCTCGAGGAAGCAACGGCACAACAGGCCGCGGAGCTGTGGGCGCGGTCGGTCTACGGCATACCGTGGAAAGGGGATGGCGCTTGGTCCGCGGGTCCGCGCTGTGACTACGCTCCAGTCGGCGGCTCGTGTGCTGATCCGGTGGAAGGAATCCTCGGTCACTTCGTGTGGCTGTATCAGTACTACGATCAGCAGGAGCGCAAGTCGATGCTCTCGAGCGCGAGCGTTGACGGATCGATTTACGGTAGCGCCTGGTCCTTCGCGCGCTGGGTGACTGATACATACGCCGCGGATGAGGCAGCGTTTCTACGTTCGCTCACGCAGACAGCGACCGAGCGCGGCGTCGCGAACATCGCTAATAAAACCGGTCGTCCGTTCTCCGAGTTGTTAGGCTATTGGTCACTCGCTTCTCTTGCTGACAACTATCCGGGAGTGACCTTCACAGATTCGCGACTGCAACTGGCGAGCTGGAACTCGCGCGATCTATTCTCGGCGATGAGTCAGTTCTTGCGCTTCGCCGACGGACGTATCGCCTTCCCGAAGTCGTTCCCCCTAACGATTCGAGCGGTGACTTTTGGCAACTGGTCAGCGACGTCGCAGGTCGTGAATGGCCTCGCGGGGGGAAGCTTCGCGGCGTGGGAGTTGGCCGGCGCGCAGACGCGGCCGCAGGTGCTTGGGGTTCGCGCGATCGGAGGCGGACAGCCACCGGCGAACATCGGCCTGGCCATTGTGCGGGTGCAGTAGGATCAAAAGGGGTCAGAGTCGATTTTAATAAAAATGGGTGAGAGTAGTATGTTATTATTATGTGGTGGGGGGATTAAAACCCCCCCCCACATTAAAAACACAAATAAAACCATTATATTTTA
>JBQTIF010000007.1:0-6740 GCA_052388395.1 Gemmatimonadaceae bacterium
ATGACCACCAGCCATTCACCGGAGCAATGCCATGGACCGATTTCTACAACGCCACGCGGCCGATGTCACGGGGGTCCTCAGTGGATTCGACCGGTTGCGATTTCGTGGGACCTTGCGCCTGATCGCCAACGCGCGCGGGCTCATGTGCCTGATGGCGCACCTCGGCGTGTTGGTCAAGGACTTCAAGCGGTTCGCGTTAGGCATCAGTGCCCAGGTCCGGGGGGCGGTTGAGCAGATCGCCGCCACGGCCGGTCGGCCGATCGTCTATCTCGAGAGCTGGACCATGGACAAGGAAACGGTGGCCTGCCAGCTGGCTCAGCGGGACGACATCCGGCGTGGGTTGATCGGCGTGTTGGGGTGTGTAGAGCGTTGCCAGAGCTTTGATCTCCGCTCAGACAAGGCGAAGGGCTGGCTCCTGGTGAAGCCGGCGGTGCGGAAATGCCAGCACGACTACTTCTACTACATGCACGAGCGCTTTGGCTTCATGCGCGTCCGGCTCCAGAGGTAGCTGCCGCTCAACCTCTGGGTGTGCCTGAACGGGCGCGCGTGGCTGGCCCGAGAACTGACGGCCGCCGACGAGACCACGGCGTTCGGCGACTTGGTTGCGGCGGTAAACAGCACATCGCTCGGCCCGGGGGCTGAATCCACTGAGCGGCGCTGATGCCGACCTCTTGGCGGCCGTGAACCGCGGCGAGTTTGCCATCACGGGCTGCTCAAGAAGATCCCGAGGACGCATCGCTATTAGGTGACCGCAAAGGGTCGCGTCAGTATCACTGCCCTTCTCACGGCCAGAGCGGCGAACACCCGCCGTCTCCTGGAGGCAGCCTAACGAAAACCTTCGCCACGCGCGCAAATTCTGACTGTTTGCACTGCGGATTTCGCACAATGATTTCCGCAGATTTCTTTCCTTTTGATGCCCCACCGCAACCCAGGTAGGAGGATTAGGGGCAGCGCTTCGTTCGTATCTGCGGAATCGCATTCCCGTTCTGCGGGAATCTGCGCTTCAGCTTTGGATCTTTCAGAGCGCCGCGTTAGGCCGTGATCCAGTCGCGCTGGAAAACGACAAGTCAGTCGACTGTGGCGTGCGGATGCCGCCGTTGCCGCTTCTGCTCGTAGAGCATGGAGTCGGCAGTTTGCAGCAGTTCCTCGATTGTCGGCGGAGTTTCAGGATCGAACCGCGCCGCCCCGACACTGAATGACAGCGTGTACGGGAACCCATCACGCTCGTTGCGCAGAGCGAGCTGGTGGCGCAGACGGTCGACGATCGAGGCACTCGTGCCGGTGTCAGCGGCGAGCACGACAAACTCGTCACCGCCGAGCCGCGCGATGATGTCGGAATCGCGAAATGTCGCGCGCAGTACGCGACCGGCGCGCTGTAAGGCGACGTCCCCCTGCTGATGGCCGAACTTGTCGTTGATCTGCTTGAAGTCGTCCATATCGACGAACAACAGTACTAACTCACGTTTGTTGCGGCGGGCGAATTTGATTTGTTGCTGCGCGAGCGCGAGAAACCCGCGTCGGTTGTTCAGTCCCGTTAGGTCGTCGATCAGCGACAACGCACGTAACTCTTCTGCGTGCCTCTGCTGTGTACCTGCATCCACGTCGCTGGTCGCCTGTGCCTGTGCGTCTTTCCGGAAGAAAAAGAAGCCAGCACCGGCCAATAGAATCGCGGCAATCCACGTCAGGCGCAGTACGATATCTGCCTGACGAGCCACCGCGGCCGCTGCCGCACCCGCACGCGCTTGCTCACTCACGTTGCGCGCAGCACCTGCCGCCCGCAACGTGGTCCAGGTTAGGACGCCAAGCAGTGCGCCAGTCGTCGCACCGGCGAGGACGAGCTTGCGCGAGAGAGTGAGCGCCATGCGCGAGACATATTGGCTTGCTTGGTGCGCGAACGAAAGCGCAATGCTGCCCAAGCCTCGAAGTCGTCACGCCGCCTAGTCGGGTCGCGACTCTCCGCTTTCCACGCGTCGACTGCGCATTTCAATGACTCGCGCTGACGGCCGGGGACGTTCCTCTTCGCGGTTGCTGCCCATCGAGCGCGGACGCTCATCGAAGAGAGGAGTGACCGCAACGAGGTCGCTGGGCGGCTTCCGTCGTGGGACCCACAGCTCGTCCGCCTGCACCGGGCGCGCGTCCGCCGCGAGAGCGACGCTGCGCACTATCTCGCGATCTCCCAGAAGGCGCAGAGCGACCGCACGTCCTGCCAGCCGCTCGGAGATCACGGCACGCGCCGGCGAGCGCGCCAGAACAACAACGCGCCACACCGTCCGGCCAAGGAGGGCGAGCCCCGCATAGGCGGCGATGTCGGCGCCGTTGAGTACCAGCTCTTGTCCGTCAGCGATGGCGACGGCGATGAAGTCGACGACGCCGGCCGGGTGGAGCAAAAGACTCGCGAGGTTGCCTAACGCGCCGCCGACGATGAGTCCGAGCGCAACCGGCGCGTCACGATCGATCCGCGCCAGGTCGCGGCAGGCGGCGAGCATGAGCATGACGGCGGCGAGCTTGACCAGCAGATTCACGTGAAACGTGTAAGCGCCTAACGAGATGCCGAACGCCGCCGCATCGTTGTGCACGAGCGTGAGACGTAGCCAGCTTGTGTACACCGCGTCATCACCGGCCAGCGCGAGCACGGCCGCCTGCTTCGTCACCAGATCGCCGATGGCGACAAGCAGCGCGACGCGAAGAAGAGGCGCGATGTGGTGAAACACGCGGTCAAAGCTGCTGCGGTTCACTATGCCTCGGATAGTCGCTAAGGTGCGAAATAGCGAAAGGGCCGACATGCGTGGCGCGTCGCGAGGGAGGCCCCCACTCGCACTCCACATGCGGCCCCTCGGGACCCAGCCAGCGCAGGGCCCGTGCCAGTTGATCCATCACACCGATGGTCCTCGGAGCGGGACTCCCCGCGGGAGAGTATCACGCTGGCGGCGACGGCACGCCCAGGTATGCCACACCTAGCGGTGCGTGAGGCGTTCGCGAGGCACCTCCCTCAGCGCAAAGAGTCGAGCTTGGCCTTGAGTCGATTCGAGGTGGGAAAGTGAGCGCGATCGGCAAGTGGACAACAATCGCGTGACGTAACCGAGGTCGTCGAGCATTTCTGCCATGCCGGGGGCAACTGCAACGCTCGTTAGGCAATGTGACGGACGGGGTGGGATTCGAACCCACGAGACCCTTGCAGGTCCACACGCTTTCCAGGCGTGCGCCTTAAGCCACTCGGCCACCCGTCCGAACTAGAGGATAGGGATAGGGAGATAGGGGATAGCAACGTAGTCGTTTTCCCTATTTTCTATCCCCTATCCTCTATCCCCTATCACTCACGGACAGGGTGGGATTCGAACCCACGATACGGTTACCCGTATACCGGTTTTCGAGACCGGCTCCTTCAGCCACACGGACACCTGTCCATGCGAGGGGCGAAGCCTAACGGACCTCGGCAGATCGTGTCAACGCGAAGAACGCCTGCAGAACGCGTGCTGCGTTCTCTGCCATCACGCCACCGCGAACTTCAGGTCGATGATTGAGTCGCGGGTGGCGCAGCAGATCGACAATAGACCCAGCCATCCCTGCCTTGTCGTCCCACGCGCCGAACACCACACGATCGACTCGCGCCAGCACGATGGCGCCCGCGCACATCGCGCACGGCTCCAGCGTTACGTACAGCGAGCAATCAGTCAGCCGCCACGTGCCTAACGTTTGTGCCGCAGCGCGTATCGCCAATAGCTCGGCGTGCGCGGTCGGATCCTGATCGCGTAGCGTGCGGTTGGCAGCGCGCCCCACGATCGCGTCGCGGAACGTCACGACAGCACCAACCGGCACGTCTCCTGCTCGCGCTGCCTCCTGCGCCAGCTCGAGCGCTACGCCGACGTAGCGCTCATCGGCGTCCGCGGCGCCGTTAGGCACTCGCCGCGACTGGTTCGCCCTTCACGAACGTCAGCGTTTCTCCAGCGGCGGCATCGGCCACGATGTGATCTCCCTCCGAGAACTTTCCTTCGAGGAGCGCCAGAGCCAGGGGGTTCTGCACCAGTCGCTGGATGGACCGCTTCAGTGGGCGCGCTCCGAACGCTGGGTCGAAGCCCTCCGTCGCGAGCAGCTGTTTGGCACGAGCCGTCAACTCCAGTGTGATCTTGCGCTCCGCGAGTAATTGGCGCACACGCGCGAGTTGCAGCTCTACGATTTGCGCGATGTGCTCTGCCGTCAGCGGGCGGAAGATGATGACGTCATCCACGCGGTTGAGGAATTCCGGCTTGAACGTCTGTCGCAGCGCAGCGGTGACTTGCGTCTCGACGAGGCCCCAATCGTCCAGCGCATGTTCGAGGATGTATGTGCTACCCGCGTTCGACGTCATGATGATGACTGTGTTCCGGAAGTCGACCGTGCGACCCTGCGAGTCGGTGAGTCGCCCATCGTCTAGTATCTGCAACAAGATGTTGAAGACGTCCTGATGCGCCTTCTCGATCTCGTCGAAAAGAATGACTGAGTACGGGCGCCGCCTAACGGCTTCCGTTAGTTGTCCGCCTTCCTCGTATCCAACGTAGCCCGGCGGTGCACCGATCAAGCGCGCGACCGCGTGCTTCTCCATGTACTCGGACATATCGATGCGCACCATCGCGTGGTCGTCATCGAATAGGAACTCCGCCAATGCCCGCGCGGTCTCCGTCTTACCGACGCCCGTTGGGCCTAAGAAGATGAACGACCCGATGGGTCGATTCGGATCCTGAAGTCCGGCACGCGAGCGCCTAACGGCGTTCGCGACCGCCTGCACGGCTTCCGGTTGCCCGACGACCCGCTTGGCAAGCTCCTCTTCGAGCTTGGCCAAGCGTTCGCGCTCACTCTCCAGCATCTTCGTGACTGGGATGCCAGTCCACTTGGCGACGACTTCGGCAATGTCTTCGGCAGTCACTTCTTCCTTGAGGAAGCGTCGCGAGCCCGCCTGCTGACCCATTTGGGCCTCGATCTCCCGCATCTTCTTTTCCAGCTGCGGGATCAGGCCATACGTGATTTCGGCCGCCTTGGCCAAATCTCCTGCGCGCGTGGCTCTGTCCGCTTCGGCACGAGCTGCGTCAATTTCAGCCTTGATCTTACCCACGCCGCCTAACGCTTCCTTCTCACGTTGCCACTGTATTTTCATGCCGGCCGATTGTTCCTTGAGCTCGGCCAATTCACGCTCCAACGCCTGAAGCCGCTCCCTCGACGCTTTGTCTTTCTCTTTTTCCAGGGAAAGGCGCTCGATCTCAAGCTGACGGATGCGCCGCTCGACCTCGTCGATCTCTTGCGGCATCGAATCCATCTCAATACGCAGGCGTGACGCTGATTCGTCTACCAGATCGATCGCTTTATCCGGAAGGAACCGATCGCCGATGTAACGGTTCGAGAGCGTAGCAGCGGCTACGAGCGCGTTATCGGTGATGCGCACCCCGTGGTGCGCTTCGTAACGCTCTTTGAGTCCACGGAGTATGGCGATCGTGTTCTCGACGGTTGGTTCGCCGACAAAGACGGGTTGGAAGCGACGTTCGAGCGCGGCGTCTTTCTCAATGTATTTGCGATACTCATCCAGCGTTGTAGCGCCAACTACGCGCAATTCACCGCGCGCGAGCATTGGTTTGAGCATGTTGCCCGCGTCCATCGAACCTTCTGCTTTGCCGGCTCCGACGAGCGTGTGCAGCTCGTCGATGAAGACGATGAATTGACCCTGCGAGTCGGTGATTTCCTTGAGCACGGCCTTGAGGCGCTCCTCGAATTCGCCGCGATACTTCGCCCCGGCGATTAACGCACCGAGGTCGAGCGCGATGAGACGCTTGTTCTTGAGACTCTCGGGGACGTCGCCGTTGACGATGCGTTGTGCCAACCCTTCGGCGATGGCTGTCTTCCCGACGCCGGGCTCGCCGATAAGTACGGGGTTGTTTTTTGTGCGTCGCGACAGCACCTGCATAATGCGCCGGATTTCTTCATCGCGACCGATGACTGGGTCGATCTTCCCTTTGCGAGCAAGCTCCGTCAGGTCGCGCGTGAAGCGCTGCAGCGCCTGATACTGGTTTTCCGGCGTCTGATCCGTGACGCGATGCGAGCCGCGCACCGCCTTCAGCGCCTCGAGCACCGCCGCGCGATCGACGCCTAACGCGGCGAGGGTCCCCTTGGCTTCCCCTTTCACGTCGGTCAGGGCCAGGAGGAGGTGCTCCGTGGAGATGTATTCGTCATCCAGCGACTTGGCCTCTTCCTCGGCGCGATCGAAGACTTGGTTGAGCTCGCGCGAAATCGACGGCTGCGCTCCACTCTGCTTTGGATAGCGTGCGATTTCGCGCTCGATTTGCGATGTCAGGGTAGGGATCGAAACACCGAGCTTCTGCAGAACTGGCGCGACCACGCCTTCCTCTTGTTTAGCGAGCGCGTCGAGCAAGTGAAGATCGTAGACGAGTGGATTTCCATTCTTGCGTGCGAGCGCGACGGCCTCGTTAAAGGCTTCGGCTGACTTAACTGTTAGGCGGTCGGGATTGATCATAGTTCGGTGCTGGAGTGCCCCGCGCTGCCCGCCGTTTTGGCGTGAATTTGCTTAGAGATGCAGCTTTTAGAGCACGTATTTCAAGATCCGACCCTCGACCCTCGACCCTCGACCATCGACCCCCCCGATCCCAAAAAAGCGCGGCGCCCCGTTTGGGGCGCCGCGCGGCGGGCGGGTCCGTGCTCGGTACTGCGTGACCATCCTCTTGCGGCAGAGCGGTCTCCCGTTGTCTTCGAGGCGGAAC
>JBQTIF010000008.1:0-10649 GCA_052388395.1 Gemmatimonadaceae bacterium
TGGGTTTCAATGGGTTTTCAATGGGGACAGAGTCGATTTAACGGGGTTCGCGCTGGAGCATTCTCGCGCGACCGCGTTTCAATCGACTCTGACCCCTTTGAAATTGGGCACACCGTGAGGGCGTAGAGGTAGCATAGCGGGCCACAGCCAGCAACACGCCGGTGCTGGCGACCCAGACGAGTCCGCTGAACCTGTTGTACTGGATTTCCACAGCGGGTTTATGTCTCTAGTTTGTGAGCCGTATGCGTAGCTGCTTTGCTCCTCGCGCCTCCCGTCTCGCGTTCTGTGCCTCGCTCCTGTTAGCGGCGGGGGCACCCGCCATTCTCGGCGCCCAGCAACGCCGCCCTCCCACTCCGTCACGACGGCCAGCGGCCCAGGTTCCCGCCGTCGGGAAGGACTCGGCTGCCACTAAGGACACGGCCAAAGCAAGTGCTGTCGTTCCGGCTATGCCGATGGGTGTCGTGTTCGGCACGGTATTCGACAGCGTTCATAGAGCGCCGCTCGCGGGCGCACTCGTCGCCGTCGAAGGGACGAACCGGACAGCGATCACAACGGACAAAGGCGCGTTCCGCGTGGATTCAATCACTCCCGGCAGGTATACGTTGCGCGTGCAGCACGAGCTGCTCGACTCGTTAGGCATGGCACTCGTCACCGATACGTTCACGGTAACCGACGGTGCCGTGTTACCGGTCGCGCTCGGGATCCCGGCCGGGGAATCACTCGTCACGGCGTCCTGTCCTGCAGCGCGGCGCGCGTTAGGCGCGTCGGCCGTTATCGGCCGGCTGCTCGAGGCCGAGGCTGACCGTCCCGTGGCTGGTGCGCGCGTCTCAGTCGCCTGGAGCGAGATCTCGCTACGCGACAACTTGCGACGCGTGCCGCGCGTGCGAGAGGCGCTGACCGGCAGCGATGGAGTGTTCCGTATTTGTGGTTTGCCGAGTGAGCTCACTGGCACCGTGCAGGCAATTCACAGCGGTGTCACGACAGCGGAAGTGAAAGTCACGATCGAGGGACAGCCGCTCGTGATCCAAGGACTGCGCATCGGCACGGCAGAGACAGTCGTCGCCGCCCACGACAGTGCAGCACTCGCTCGCGCCAGAGAGAGCGCGACGGGGCCGCGCTTTTCCGCAGCCACGGTTCGCAAAGGGCAAGCGGCACTGAATGGGCGAGTCGTGAATGGGGCCGGGCATCCCATTGTCGGCGCACGCGTCGACGTGCTGGGGACGCCGGGGGCGACGCTAACACGCGAGAATGGTGAATTCAGCCTCAGCGAGCTTCCCTCTGGGACCCAGACCGTCGTCGTTAGGCAGATCGGATTCGCGCCGGAAGAGGTGTCAGTCGAGCTTTCGACGCGCGCAGCGCAGCGCGTGACCGTTGCCCTAACGCGCGCAGCGCAAGTGTTGCGCCCAGTAGAAGTCACCGCGACTGCAGATGCCGGCCTCGATAAGGTCGGGTTCAATCAACGCCGTCGCGGAGCAGGCGGGTACTTCATCACGTCTGAAGACCTCGAGAAGCGCCAGGCGAACCTGTTGACCGACGTCTTCCGAACAGTTCCGAGCCTGCGCGTTGTGCCGAGCGGCACCGACTATGTCATACAGAACGCGCGCAATCCGGTGAATGGCTGCGTGAAGTACTACGTGGACGGGGCGCCGTGGGAAGCGATCTTTGCCGGCGACGTCGACCGGGTCCTTCCGCCCTGGGAGGTAGCAGCGATCGAGGTCTATAACGGCGCCAATACCCCGATGCAGTTCCAGGCTCCGGGTGCATCGAACTGCGCGTCAGTCGTGATATGGTCGAAGACACGAACGGGTGGCCATAAGCGTTAAAAGCGGCGCGATCATTGACCGCGCCGCCTAACGAGCAACCGTAGATTGGTTTGCTAGCTATCCGCCGAGTCTGAATCCGACGAGGAAGCTGACGTTGGTGAACTCCGAGACGTCCTGCAGCTTCGCTTCCAGTGTGAATCCGCCAAAGCGAACACCACCGCCAAACCCAAACACTCCCTCCAAGTCGGAGTGATCATTGTCGGGTTCGTCGCCGTCATCGATGCTCCAGTTGGTCATATACAAGCCACCACCGCCGAATATGTATGGCTCGGAGCTCGTTCCCGACGGACGGAAGGCGAACTCCAAGTTCCCAGTGGCACCGAGGAACCAGAGGCTTCCGTCCACATTGGACGCATCGAACGAGTGATACGAGAAGTACGGATCGAGGCGGACGTTGAAAGGTGCATCCCTGAGGTTCCAGTTGAATGAAGCAGCGAGGGCTGGACCCATATCCCAACGACCGTCGCCACTCGCGAGCCCTCCGTACAGCGTTAGCAGCGGACTTCCACCGCTGCGCTGTACCGTCGCGCTGCCTGGTGCTGACGTCACGGAGCGAAAGCCGGCCGACTGTGCGTGAGCTGAACCGGCCAGCATGGTAGCTGTGACGGCCGACAGGCCTAACGAGCGTAGTACACGAGACATTGGCTCTCCTTGAGGAAACTGAAGTGCACGGCAGCCGCGCCGGACGCTCTGCCGAGCTGAGGTGTTCACCACACAATCCCTTGGGGGGAGGTGCAAGTCCCGTGCGCTGCGGGCGGCCCTGCGGATGCGCTCGTTATGCGCTCCCGCCGGCAAGCTCGGCTGGGGCTAGCTAGCGCCGCCAGCGCAAGACGCCTAACACATCCGAGAAGTCGTCGGTCCAAACGGCGACGTCGGCCTTCGGCTCCAGCACACGCCATTGCGTCTGCCTAACGAGGTCCGACAGTGTCAGCGGCGATCGGGCTAGAGCCACCCAGCGCGATCCGTGCTTGAGCTCCAGACGTTCTTCCGGCGTGACGTCATAGTCACCGATTGCCCCCGCCAGACGCGCATCGCGCGCAAGCTCGACGACGACCGGTCGCAGCTCGAGATAGCGATTGCTGATGTGCAGCAGCAGCACGCCTCCGGCGCGCAGTTTCCGCACGTACATCGCCAGCGCTTCGCGTGTGAGGAGATGCACCGGAATCGCATCCGAGCTGAACGCATCCAACAGGATGAGATCGAACGTTGAGTCGCGCACCGTCGCCAGCGACAACCGCGCGTCTCCAATCACCACATCGGTCTCGGGTGGGCAGTCGCGCATATAGGTGAAGAGCTGCGGCGCATTCGCGATCCGCATAATGACGGGGTCGATCTCATAAAACGTCCAGGCTTCTTCTGGCCGACCGTAACACGCGACTGTTCCAGCCCCGAGCCCAACAGCAGCCACACGCCGAAGTGGGACATCGGCGAGCGTGTGCGCGAAGAACTGCCCCAGCGGACCACCACGGTGATAATATGTGAGCGGCTCGCTGCGTTTTTCGGGAAGGCGATTCTGCCCGCCGTGCGTTGTGGTTCCGTTCGTGAGCACGTTGTACTGAAAGGACGACTTCACACGGTACACACCGAAGAAGGACCGCGCCTGGACGACAATGTCGCTGTCGCGATCTTGAGCCAACTGATAACCGGCAAAGACAGCGGCAGCGCCTAACGCCAACCGCAGCGGCCGGCGCACGAATGCTGCCGCGATCGCGGCCGCGACCCCCAACGCGATGTACACGCCATACGACCCCCACTCGTGCGGCGCTTTCGGCAGCTTGAATACGCCGATCACGGCCGCGAGCAAGAGCGCTGGCAGGATCAGGTCCAACGTCAGCGATCGCTTTGTGTGAACGCGGCCGCGTCCTAACGCAGGTCGCAGGCCGAGCGCAAGAATCAGCGCGTAGGGGTACTCGCGCACCGTGTCGTAGAGCGTGGGCGCGAGTAAGACGTTGAACGCCCCGCCTAACAAGCCACCGACGGCTATCCACAAGTAAAAGCCCGTCAAGTACTCCACACGCGGGCGCGCGTCGGCCAGCTCTCGATGACAGACCATCGCTGTCACGAAAAATGCGAGCAGGTGCAGCCCCGCGACCAACGTGATGCGCGGGGTTTCTCCGACCACGAGCGCCACGAGCAGCATCAACACTAATGGCAGCTGGAACCACAGCATGAAGCCGCGGCTGACGAGCGGGTGCCGCGCGAAGACGAGCACAAAGCTCAGCAGGTACAGCGCTAACGGGATCACCCACAGCAACGGCACCGAAGCGATATCGGTGCTGATGAACGTCGTGACCCCTACGAGCAAGCTCGACGGAACGAAGGAGAGCAATACCCAGCGAAGCCGCCAGCTCGCGTTAGGCACTATTGTCGGCGCCTGAGCGGCTTCGGCCTCGTCAGCTGCCGGCGTCTCCCCTTGCGCCGCGCTCGTAAGGCCACGCGGCCGCCTGCTCGCGCGCCAAACGAGTACGGCGCACAGCGCGATCAATCCCAGTAACGTCAGGTAACCAATGCTCCACCAACGTCGCTGCTCTACCAGTCGCAGATTGGGCTCGATGAGAAATGGATAGCTCAGTAGCGCGGCAAAGCTCCCGAGGTTGCTCGCCGCGTACAGGAAGTACGGGTTGCTCGCGCGGGGATGCTGCGTCGCTGCAAACCAGCGTTGCAGAATCGGCGCCCCTGCGGCGACGAGCGTGAATGGCGCGCCTAGCGCAACAACGAGAAGCGCGATCAGCCACGCGATCGGCACCACCCCCTGCAGCGGCCGCTCGAAGCCGGCCGGAATTCCAATCGGCAAGCTCGCCATGGCGACAAAGAGCAACGCTAGGTGCACCAGCGCCTGCGTGCGCGCCTGCATGATCCGGCTGCCGAGGTGCGCATACAGGTAACCGCCGAGCAGCGCGGCCTGAAAGAACAGCAGACACGTGTTCCACACCGCCGGGGTACCGCCCAATCGCGGCATAACGAGCTTCGTGAACATCGGCTGTACGGCGAACAGCAGCGTCGCGTTCGCAAAGATCGCGACAGTGAAAACGGTCGCCGTGAACGCCCACTCGCGCGAGCCGACGCGCCCCCCTCCCGCCGTCGTGCTCACCGCGCCCGCTCGAGGGCTGACGTTAGGTGCGCCAGCTCACGCGGCACATAAAACTGCATGCCACACGCGACGAGACCGGCCTTACTCAGCACTCGGCGGTACCACGCCGCCGGTTTCGCTGCGCGACGTTGGAAGTCGCCCTCTGCATCGTCCTCGCGTGCAAAGATCTCGAGGTACAGCGGGCCCCGTGCGAGCGAGCGTAACGTGTGAACACCCTCGGGGACTTCGCTGTCCGGTACGTAGTTCAACACGCCGCAGCAGACGATGAGATCGAATGCTCGCGGCAGCGAGAGTTGGTTTATGGTGCCTAACGAACCGAGTTGGATGTTGCGCCGTCTCCCGAAACGGCGCACGACATACTCACTCGGGTCCACACCGTAGTAGCGGAGGCCAGGGCGCATGCGCCGCAGCACGCCGCGCCAGTGGCCTTCACCTGCTCCCACGTCGAGCACACTCGTGATCGGCCGTTCCAGCAAATACTCCGCGACGCGCAGCACGCAAGCGACCTGGCGAGCCAGATACCGCGCGGATTTCACGCGATGGGTTGGGTGTCGGTACCACTTGTCGAAGTAGGCGCGGTCGTAGTGCGCCGGCTCGCGCACCAGAGTCATCGCAGCTGCAAAATGAACTGAGCACGCCAGGGCTCTGCGGCATCCAGGCGGTAACTGTACCGGATTCCTGCGCGCCACGTCTGTTGCATCCCGAACGGTACGACATCCCCCGTCAGCTCCACGCCCGCGGATCGATAATACGTCTTGTTCGTCCCACCTGCTGAATAACCGACGCTGTAGTCGCCGAACCCCTCGGCCTGCAGTCGCCTAACGAACAACAGTGGGCCGAAGTTCAGGTCTGGGTACCAGAGCGGTAGCGCATACGATCCGCCGGCGCGCCAGATGCGGTATCTCGCACGCGACTCGTAGCCGCGCGCGAAGGGAAATATGCTGCCATATGCGTAGTTCGTCGGACGTTGTTCTTCCACCGCAGCGATGATCGACACACCGTGGTGCGGCAGCGGGCCGCGAGTCGACGCGCCTGCTTGGAGCAGATACGTGTGGCCGTGGTAGTCACCTCCGAAGGGCGTGTGTCGGTACCTCCCTAACGCGTACAAGCCGGTTCCTACGAGGTCGCGATACGCAGCGGGCTCGGAGTGCGACGCCAGAAGCGTGTAGCCCATCGTCTGCAGCACTCCATTGTTATTGTTCAGCGCGAAATCCACAGGCTGATTCGCGATCCATGTGTGACCTAACGATGCTGCCATGAGCACACGCTGTACGGCCAGGCCGCGCACCGCCGTGAGTGGAACGCGGGCCGTTAACGTCGCGGCACGCTCGCTCCACTTGTACGGCACAGTGCCCGTGGAATCCTGGTATGTCGCGGCATCCGTGCCGATGCGAAACGCCGCGTCGAAGATCGGGAATAATCCGGCATAGCTCATTCCCAAGTCGACGCCCTGCGTGCGCTGAGTCGGGTTGAAGCGATACGCGACGGTCGCGCCGAGTGTGTTGAGGACATTGCGCGAGTAGATCTGCGCGACCCACGGTTCGATGTCGTTTCCAGGAAAGAGCGCCAGGCTGTGCACGTCGAAGAGACGCCCGATGCCACCATACGGCTCGATCGGCCAGCGCGTCGCGGAGTCGACGCTTACCGTGCGGCCTTCCTGCGCGACGAGCGGCTGCACGAATTCAGCGTCGGCTTGGATGCCGCTGCTTTCGACAGGAAGGGGCGCAGCCCCAAGCCGCATCTCGGCTATTTCGTCACCATGTGCGCCATAATCGCGAAAGAGGAGCACGTCTTCCCCCCCGCGTGTTGTAACATCGGCGTGATGCGCACCGAACTTTCGCGACGTCACCTGGTAGCGTTGCTTCGTCGCAATCTCGATCGCGTGAATGTTGTCGATACCGCTGCGCGGAGAACCGAAGTAGACGCGACCGTCGCGCTCCACCGGTCGAGAGAGGGTCTCGAAGGTCCAAGGAATGAGTGTGTCAGCAATTGCAGTCCCTACGTCCACGCGAACGAGCGCATTGCCGCGCGACCTGTCGATGGCAACCAGCGTTATGTGCAGGCCATCCTCACTCCACGCCGGCCAGGTGAGAAAGTGATTCTCCTCGTTCGGGTACTCCAGCCGTGTATCACCGCTCTCGGCGTCGAGGACAAGCAGCCGCGACTTGCGCGACGCTGACATTTCCAGTGCCGCGATCCTGGCGCCAGCTGGCGAGAGTGCGACCGAGTAGATGCGTGTTTTCTGGCGCACAGTCCGGATCCGCCGGCTTGTTATGTCGAATTCCTTGAGCGTCAGGTAGTCCAGTTCTCCCCAGCGTGGGTGCACGTCGTACTCCAACCATAGGACGCGATCCGCGGCGACATGAAATGGAAACTCACCACGTCCCGGGAAGTGCCGCAGCAACACCGTCTCGTTCCCGCTGCTGTCGACGCGTACGAGGGGGGTGATGTTGTCGAGATCAGTGTACGCCGTAATGATCGATCCGTCGCGCGCGTACTGCGGCCAGTGCCAGATATGAAAGCCGTCGCGCGCACGCGTGCGTGTCACAGCGGCGGTCTCGCGCACGTGCCCGAGCTGGCGTCGCCAGACTGAATCCACCGCGGCGACGGCATCGCGATGGAGCGCGCCTAACGACTTGCCGGTCTCGGCTGACAGCGCCATGGAGAGCGCAAATGGTGTCAGCGGATTGCGCGTCGCGCGCCGGATCACGCGAGCCCACACATCGGCGCCGTACATGCGGCGGGCGTGCGTCGTCAGCAGATAGCCCAGCTCGTACACGCCGGGGTAGTACGTTCGGTACGATCCGAGCCATGCGGGATAGTATCGGTATTCCTGTTCCGTTAGGCGCATCGCGCGCACGCGATTCATGAACGCCGGCTGGCGGCCGCGCCCGGCTGGCGTCAGCGCCGTCTCCGTGCCCACAGCATCGCCTTCCCATAGCCAAGAGGGGAAATACAGCCGTCCAGCGAGCAACGCGGTCGCCTCGTCGCCAAAAATCCGTGAAGCAAAACCGATCAACCCGCTGCGCATGTGACGTTCCTGCGCAATGTGCCTCCCTTCGTGCAGAGCAAGCGTGTTGTACCACTCGAGCGGGCCCGCAAATTCGGCCGAGGTCTTGGGGAGAGGAAACCACGTTGTGCGGCGGGGGAACCAGGAGACGAATGCGTTGGGGATCAACGACTGAGCGGCGAGCAGCACCGGTATCCGCTCGGGTTTTTTGCCTAACGTCCGTGTCAGCGGCTCGTACGCCCTCTCCAGCAGACTGGCGGCACGTTGTGCGTCGTCTGCCAACGAGTCGCTGAAGATCACAGTGAAGTGCGGCGTGACGATCTGACGCCAGCGAAGATCGCGCGAGTGCTGTTGCGCCGAAAGTTGTGACAGAACCGGCGCTTGGGCGACAAGTCGCTCGGCGACACCGCAGCCCGCGGCGACGACGATCAAAAGCGTTTTAGCGCGCATCAGAAGATTGCGCGAAACCCTTCGCTCAGATCCATCGTGAATGTCCAGCGGCCGTCGCGGAGCCCGCGCGCCGTTTCGACACGCAGTAGATCGAAAAAGAACTCCACAGCGATTCCTAACGAGGGATACAATCCATCCGCATGCGTGCCTTGTGCCGCGGACCCGGACACGCCGATGACATGAGCAAAGGGAAGCAGCTGTGCATTGGCCGGTGATCTTCCGTAACGGGCAAGGGGAAGCGAAGGTACGGGGACGCGCACGCCGTACTCCGCGTGCAGCATTGCCCCGCGGCGCGCTCGAAAGGCGTGGAAACTGTATCCCGGTCCGCTCACAGGCCCACCAAAGTACACCAACGCCTGCGGCGGCACCGCACTGCCACCGCTCGACACAGCAGCCGCACCGAATGCGCTCACGCGCAGCATCCGATCTGCCCGCTCACGATTGTAACGCAGTTCGGCCACTGCTCGACCGAATCGGCTGTTCTGCGCGATCGAGTCGGTGATCTCGCGCACTTCGAGGTCTCCCCCGCTCAGGTTGGCCAGCAACCGCAGCGCCCCACCTGCAAACGTCGCGGTCCTATTCCCGCGCAGTTCTCCGCGCGGTCCGTGCAAGCGCCACGCGGGAATTGTGCTCTCGAAGCGGCCGCGTGCCGGCGTCGCATGCACGTCAAGCGCGTGGTGGCGCACGTATGCGCCCTCGAATCCCCAGCGCCAGCCTAACGCCGTGGTCTGAAGGACGCCGCCCACGGCGAAGACGCCGTAAGGATTCGTGTAATCGCTTCCGAACTCCTGCGCCGCCAGGCTATTACGCAGCGAGCTGCCTTCGGAAATGTCGCCGACGTCGCGAAAGTCCTGCTCCGCGAACAGCGCGGCTGCAAATTGGCCAGCCACCACGCCCAGCCGCGCACTCCCCTTGGTTGCACGGTCGTCCAGACCTGTGCGCACGCGCCCTGCCACGCTCCAGCGCCCGCCCCAGTGCCGCGACGCGCCGATGCCTAACGCGAGCCCTTCGACGCGGTTGTAGCGCACGAAATCGCTGAGAGATCTAGCCGAGAGCGCCGCGCTGCTTGCCCGTGCAAGGGCAGCGCGGGTGATGAGGCGCTGTGCCATCTCTTGCACTCGCGCCACGTCCTCTTCCGGCACGCCCGCGATGTCACTCGGCAGCACTTCGGCGAGCGGCTCTGGCCACTGGAAATTGCGCCGGCGGTTGAATGGGGCACGCGCGATCGCGGCACCGCTAAACACAGTCGCGTCGATCGCGAGATTGATCTGATAACAGCAGATCTGCCATGACCCGCGAATGATTCCGCGCACCGGTAGGTCGAGCCACGTTCCCGCACGGGCGACCTCCAGTTCTTGCCGCCGTGGCAACCAGAAGCGCCCCTCGATGAGAGCATTTTCGAGGACGACGCTCAATCGTTCGATCCTACGATCTAGAATCGCCGCGTCCGTGAACGTGAGTGACATGCGCACGATGTCCGCGCTTCCACGGTCCAGATACAGCGACCCGACGACTCGCGCTGCGCGCGGATCGCGCGGACGGACCGCGACTTCGTACACGTCGATGCGCCGGTCCGGGAGCGTGATTGTGAGCGAATCGCGCAGCGCATACTCGTACATCGCTGTCGCGTTAGGCGCGAGTGGGTGCGGGACGTCGCGTACATCGCGCCCTTCACCGAGCCGGATCAAGTTTGGGAAGTTGCTCTGGACGATGCCGTAGCGATCCTGGTAATACCCGATGTCCCCGGGTAGCAGCAGCGTATCGCGCGTCCCAACGATCAGCTGTTTACTGAAAGCCGGCGCCTTCCAGAATACGTCCACCGCGATCTGATCCGCCTTCACCACGCGCGGCGGAATTAGCGATGTGTCGCCCAGCTGTGCGAGAAAGAGCAGGCGCCCCATCGCGCGCGATTGATACCCCGCCAGCGCGGAATCGGAGATCTGTGCACTGCGGCGAGTGATCGCCCGGCGCACGAGGTCGAGAGCCGGTGGGGCATCCCAGCCTTGGGCAGGTACAGTCGTCACGGTCAGGGTGACGCCCACGACAGCTCGAGCGATTTGCCTAACGAGCAACGGGGTCGGATCTTGAAATACGAGCCCTAATTGTTGCCGCCGGGCCCATTTCCCCGCGAGGATCCGGCGAGTGAGTCGCATGATTTGGATTCTGATCGCATGATTTAGGGCTTGTATTTCAAGATCCGACCCCACTGTCCCCTGACGGAGCCACGGCCGCCCCCGCCTGCACCCCCGCAGCCACCCCCCGACTGGAGCCCCCC
>JBQTIF010000009.1:0-7104 GCA_052388395.1 Gemmatimonadaceae bacterium
CGCGCGCATGTACGCCCGCGTCCGTGCGACCGGCGCCAAGCGCGGCGATTGGCTGATCGCAGAGCGAGGACAACACGCGCTCGAGCTCTCCCTGGATTGTGCGCTGGTCCGGTTGGCGCTGCCAACCTGCGAACGCGGATCCGTCGTAGTGCAGCACGAGCTGCACACAGCGAACCGTCATGTTCGCGCAACTTAGTGGCGCGAGAAACGTCGTGCAAGCAAACAACCACGTGTGCCAAACGATTGACACAGCGAGAGCTACGCGATTGCTTTTGCACCGCCGCGCGAGCGCTTCGACTCCGGCCAAGTTCGCTTCGTTCCCATGTCAACACGCGCCCTTCCCTCGCTCGCGCATGCGCTCGGCGTCGCGCCGGATCTCGACGCGGGGCTCATTGCGTTGGGCGAGGCGCTGATCGATGGTGATCGGACCGCGCTGCTGGCGCTCTTTCGCTACGACGGGCGGCGGCAGTTGCTGAAAGACCGCCTAACGCCAGTCGGCGACAAAGTTACGCGCGCGCCCGTTGACACGACGATCGATCATCTGCCACCGGCTGTGCGCGCGATGATCACCACCGGTGGTCAGTTCGTCGACCTCGGCGACAAGTCGACCGAAGTAGCGCGACTCCTTGGAATCACGCCGTTCGCCGATGGCGGGCTCCTTTCCCTGCGTGGCCTAACGAGTGACGGCCACCTTTCGGCGATGCTTGCGCTATACGAGCAACGGCGCATGTTCGGCACGCGCACGAGCGAGCGCTTTGCTCCCTGCGTCGCTCTCTTCGAGCTGGCATATGCCCGCTTTCAAGAGCGCGAAGCGCGCGAGGAGGCTGTGCGGACGTTGGAGGATGTCACGCAGCGTCTGCACGGCGAATACATGCGCAAGCTGCAGATGCTGGAAGGGGAGCTTGGCAAAGCTCGCGTGGAGGCTGTGAGTGCGCAAGGCGACGCCGACAGCGCGCGGGTTGTGCAATTGGAGCGCGATGTCGCTCGCAGCACCGAAGATGCGCGTCGCGCGTCGCGCCGATCCGGCGAGGCGGAGCAGCAACTCGCCGCCGCGATATCGCAGCTGGAGCAAGCGCATGTCGAGCTGCATCGACGCCAGGAGTCGCTGCGACAAAAGACGCGCACGCTGTACCTGGTCGAGCGGGCTCTCGCGGTGGATAACGCGGAAGCCGACCCGTTCAAGCTTGTCGACGGGCTCCTCGCGCTCGTAGGAGACGACATGCAAGCGCAGCGCTGCTCGTTAATGCTGCGCGCTCCTGCTCCCGAATCGGATGCGTTGTACATCGCGGCGCTGCGCGGTCTCGCCCCGCACATCAGCGTCGGTTCACGCGTGCCGTTTGGAAAGGGGGTGGCTGGCGTCGTCGCGGAGTCACGCGAAGCACTGCTGGTGATGGATGCGGAGGAGGTGCGTGATCATCCGCTCCTGCGCGACCAATACCTCACGACGGGCTCGTTCATTTCATTCCCGCTGATCTATCGCGATGAGCTGGTGGGGGTCGTGAACCTAACGAATCGGGCCAAGCGCGGCGTATTTGTCGAAGAAGACATGGAACGCGTCCAGCTCCTCGCGCTCATCATCGCCTTGATCGCGACAAACGCGGAATTGCCGGAGCGGCTCGCGGGGGCCTTGAGTGAGCGCCGATAGCGCGCTCGCGCATGCCATCAAGCAGCTGGCGCAGAACCGATCGCTGACGCAGGAAGAGGCGGCGGCGGCGTTCGGCGTGATCATGCGCGGTGAAGCCACGCCGGCTCAAGTCGCTGGTCTCCTCATGGCCCTGCGCGTGAAAGCAGGCGGAGAAACGGCCGATGAAGTCGCTGGCGTAGCCAGTGCGTTACGCGAGGCGATGGTCGTGCTTCCCGCTGGCGAGCGTGACGCCCTTGTGGACACATGCGGCACCGGGGGCGGAAGCGTCCTCACGTTCAACATCTCGACGGCCGCGGCCCTGCTCGCCGCGGGTGCGGGCATACGCGTCGCCAAGCACGGGAACCGGTCGTTCACGTCGCGCAGCGGCAGCGCTGACGTACTCGAGGCGTTAGGTGTCCCACTCGATCTCAGCGTCGAGCGGCTCGCGCAGGTCCTGGAAGAGGCGGGCATCGTCTTCATGTTCGCTCCGGCGATGCACCCGGCGATGAAGCACGTTGGACCGGTGCGGCGTGAGCTGGCCGTGCCTACCGTGATGAATGTCGTAGGACCGCTGGCGAATCCCGCGCAGGCTGGACGCCAGGTGGTCGGCGTGGCGGAGGAGCGCCGCCTGGCGCTGCTCGCCGACGCGTTGCGCGCGTTAGGCAGCCGTCATGCACTCGTCGTCTTCGGCGAACCGGGGCTTGATGAGATCTCCCCGCTCGGCACCACCCACGTGCGCGAGGTACGCAACGGGACGGTGCGAGCATGGACGATCGATCCGGCAGCGCTCGGCATCAGCGGCGGCAGGGCGGAAGACCTGGCTGGGGGCACGCCCGCAGAGAATGCCGCTATCGTGAGTGACATCCTTGCCGGACGTGGGAACCCAACAGCAACGGCGGCCGTCGTGCTCAATGCCGCGGCCGCCCTCTACGTGGCCGAAAAGGCCAGCAGCTTCGCCGACTGCGTGCAACTTGTACAGAAGAGCCTGAGCGCCGGGCGCGGCGCCGAAGCGCTGCTCCGGCTTCAACGCGCGTCGGCTTCCTGAGACCTCGCGACACGGAACTCGCGCTGCACCGTACGATTTCGGACCGGCGCGTGCGCGAATAGTGCGCCTAACGCTGGAATCGGGGACGATCGCCGCTCTCGTCGACGACCCGAAGCGCGGCAGTGGTTGGCGCTGGACGCACGCGGCCGCCGCCAAGCCGTATTGGCGAATCGTTAGGCGCGCTCGTGGGACGGCGTGCACCTTTTCGGCTGCCGATCGCGATATGCTGGACCTTCTGGCGCCTGTCAGCGCGCGACCGGTGCAGCCGCGGGGGCGGCGCGGAGCAGCGCCTCGGTCGCCTTGGCGCGGTGATGGACACGGCGCTCGCATACCGTATCACCGAGATGTTCGGTCCGCACTGTGCGGCAACTGACGTATCGGTCACGCAGCAGGATGCGCTCCGCGAAGCTACGAGCCGAGCGCGCAGTCAAGCAGAGGCGATGGCCGGAGCCGCAGGAGCGCAACTTGGGCGTCTCGTGTCATTGAGCACACAAGGCGACCCCTCCGCATACTATCGGTTCGGTCTCATGGAAGCGTCCTCGGACAATACAGAGGCCCAACCCGGTACGGCGGTTGTGGCTCCATCCGTACAAGTTACTGTGACCGTATACGGCCGATGGGAGTTGTTGACCCGGCCCTAACGCCTAACGGCAGTCAGTAACGGCGGATCACCCCGACGACGACCCCCTGAATGGTGACGTCGTTCTCATGCACGTAGATCGGCGCCATGTCGGGATTCGCCGGCTGCAACCGGATGCGGCCATCGCGCTCGCGGTAGTAGCGTTTGAGCGTGGCGCTGTTCCCCTCGAGGAGCGCGATAACCATCTCTCCGTTGTCGGCGCCGCGGCCGCTCTTGACGACCACGAAATCCCCATCGCGGATGTGCTCGTCGATCATCGACTGCCCACGTACGCGCAGGACGTAGTGATCATCCCCGCGACGCACGAGCTCCTGAGGGACAACGACCGTCTCGCCGCTTTCGGTCACCTCGATCGGTGCACCAGCCGCGACGGCGCCGAGCAAGGGAAGCTGCACCGCGCGCGGGAAGACATCCGAGGGCAAGATTTCGATTGCTCGGCTTTCGTTGTATGAGCGACGGATGTATCCCTTCCGCTCGAGGTTGGAGAGGTGCTCGTGCACTGTCGCCAACGAGTTGTACCTGAACCGCTTGGCAATCTCCTCGAAGCTCGGTGCATAGCCGTTGTTCACGGCATATGTCTGGAGGTAGTCGAGGATTTCCCGCTGTCGTTTTGTGAGCGTCATGGCGCTTTGTGCATTTGAGGTAACCACGAGGGGTAGGCCCCTCGCTGCCCGAACACAAACCGAAGCTACTTTATCCGAACAGGTGCCGAAGTGCAAGCACAAAGTGCAGGCGAGACTGCCGCTGGAGAGGGCGCTCTGACGCGCCTTATCGCCGCGGCCCGCCGGCGCGTGTCAACCAAGCTGGTCCCGATTCAATCGGAGCTGAAGTCAGCTGTCGGCCGCGCCGCGAAAGCCCCCGCCTTCCGAGCCTCGCTCGAAGAGGGAATCGATGTCGGGGTCATCGCCGAGCTCAAGCGGCGCTCCCCTTCGCAGGGGGTACTCCATGAGGATCTCGATATCGGACGCCGCTCGCGCGACTACGCAGCGGGGGGAGCGGCGGCGCTCTCGGTTCTTACGGAGGAGACCGAGTTCGCCGGCTCGCTGACCGACCTGGCGTTGGCCCGCGCGAGCGTACGACTCCCGCTCCTTCGCAAGGACTTCCACGTACATCCGCTCCAGCTCTGCGAGGCGAAAGTCGCTGGCGCGTCCGCGGTGCTGCTAATTGCGCGCGCCCTCGGGGCGATCGGCCTCAAGACGATGTTGAACGAAACCCGCGCCCTCGGCTTAGAGGCGTTGGTGGAGGTGCGTTCGGGGGAGGAGCTCCTCTGGGCGATCGACCTCGGCGCCGAGTGCGTGGGCATCAATGCGCGCGATCTGGAAACGCTCGCGGTGAATCCCGACGTCGTCAGCGATCTACTCCCGCGCGTCCCGGCGGCGATGTGTGCCGTAGCTGAAAGCGGAATAGCCAGCCGCGCCGATGTCGAGCGCGTCGCCCGCGCCGGGGCGGACGCGGTGCTCGTCGGGACCGCATTGTCTCGCGCTAGCGACCCGGTTCGCACTGTCCGAGCCCTAACGGGGGTTCGCCGTGAGGGTCGCAGTGCGGGTTGAGATCAAGTTCTGCGGCTTGACGCGCTCGGCGGACGCAGCGTTAGGCGCCGCGCTCGGCGCAAGTTACCTCGGGGTCATCTTTGCGATGAGTCCACGTTGCTTGGATCCGGCCGCAGCGAGAAACGTGTTCGCCAGTGTGAGCCAGGGACCGAAACGAGTCGGCGTATTCGGCGCCGCCGCGGCGGCAGACATCGCACGTACTGCGCTCGACGTCGGACTCGATGTTGTGCAGCTCCACGCGGACCCTAACGCCGGCGACGTCGCAGCGGTTCGCGCGGCCTTTCCTGGTGAGGTTTGGGCCGCCTGCCGCATCGCCGGGGATCGCATTCCCGACGGTCTAGAGGCCCTCGCCGCTGTTGCGGACAGAATTCTGGTGGACGCGCGTCCGGGTAATGGATCCGCGTTAGGTGGAAGTGGGACCAGCTTCGCCTGGGAATCCGTCGTAGAGCCCTTAGCCAGGATTCGAGGGCACACACCGCTCGTTGTCGCCGGCGGACTTACCCCCAGCAACGTGCGCCGTGCGATCGCACTCCTTTCGCCGGATGCCGTGGACGTGTCGTCAGGCGTGGAGAGCGCGCCGGGAATCAAAGATGAGAACCTCATGCGGGCATTTGCCCGGGCGGTTGGAGCCATCGCCAAGTGACGCAAGATCAAGCCGCGCATCGCTTTGGGCGATTCGGCGGTCGCTACGTTCCCGAGACGCTGATTCCTGCGCTCGACGAGCTTGACGTGGCCTTCGCCAGCGCCGTTGGCGATGCGTCATTCCGAAACGAGGTCAATCAGCTGCTGCGCGACTACGTCGGGCGGCCGACGCCTCTAACCGACGCCCCGAGACTGTCCCAGCACGTTGGGGCCACCGTCTGGCTCAAACGGGAAGACCTCAACCACACGGGCGCTCACAAGATCAACAACACGATCGGTCAGGCGCTGCTCGCTCGTCGCATGGGCAAGCGACGGATCATCGCCGAGACGGGCGCCGGCCAGCACGGCGTGGCCACAGCAACTATATGTGCCCGTTTCGGGTTGGAGTGCGTCGTTTACATGGGCGAGGAGGACATGCGGCGTCAGGCACTCAACGTCTTTCGCATGCGACTCCTCGGCGCGACGGTCGTCCCGGTCTCGTCTGGCACCCGCACCCTCAAAGACGCCACGACGGAAGCCATTCGAGATTGGGTCACGAACGTGCGCGACAGTCACTACATCATCGGGTCGGTTGTCGGTCCGGCGCCTTATCCGCGTATGGTTCGAGAATTTCAATCAGTCATCGGACGCGAAGCCCGCGAGCAGATGCTGCAACGTGCGGGGGCTTTGCCGCGCACGGTTGTCGCTTGCGTCGGCGGCGGATCCAACGCCATGGGGATGTTCGCTGGTTTCCTCGACGACGAGGGAGTCGAGCTGATTGGAGTCGAGGCAGCTGGAGAAGGGCTGGATAGCGAGCGCCACTCCGCCTCCTTGTCGCGAGGGACGCCCGGGGTCCTGCACGGCTCGCTCAGCTATCTGCTGCAGGACGAGCACGGGCAGGTGCATCCGGCACACTCCATCTCAGCCGGTCTGGATTATCCTGGCGTCGGGCCGGAACACTCGCACCTCAAAGACACCGGGCGTGCCACGTACGTGGCGATCGATGATGGCGCAGCGTTAGGCGGCCTGACGCTGCTCAGCCGCACGGAGGGAATCATCCCCGCGCTCGAGGCGGCCCATGCGGTCGCCTGGTTGAGCGCCGCGCGGGGACGCTGGGCGGCGGCGGATCATGTGTTGCTGTGCGTGAGCGGCCGCGGCGACAAGGACGTCGCTCAGGTCAGCGAAGCCGGTATCCTCCCCGCGTGACGTCGACGAGCCTGGCCGCGGCCCACGCTCCCGACTCGGAGCTGCCTGACCCGCCATTCGCGGTCGCGTTGGTGACTGAGCTGATGAGTCACCTAACGCGAGCGATCCGCGCGCATCAGCTGTACCTGCACAACAACCCCACGTACTTGCGAGCGATCGAGAATGCGCGCGGCGCGTTTCGCGCCGTGTGGCATCACGCCGAAGAAGTCGCGTTCGAAGTCACGGAAACGCAGCTCAAGTGGGAAGGGCGCGCGGTGCTCAACGAGCCTGACAAGGCGGCGGACAACCTCCCGTGGTTGCTCTACAAGGACGGCGTGCGTGAGCTTCGGCTGCTGCGCGACGTGGAGCAGCAGGAGTTGACGGACCTCATCGACTTGCTCTGTCGCGTGAGGCGCGCGCAGGCGGACGAGGACGACCT
>JBQTIF010000010.1:0-7531 GCA_052388395.1 Gemmatimonadaceae bacterium
CTGCGGCGAGACATCGAGCACTGTCACTCCAGCACGACGCATGCGTTCGAGCGCTTCGCGCCGCGCGGAGATCAGTTCCTCAGCGGCAGCACTTTCAAACAACGCGAGCTCTTTCTCGCGCCTGCCCGACAACGGGCCACGCAGAACGCCAGCTTCGAAGAGAGCATCGTTGCGCAGCGCGACGACGACGACGAGATGACGGGCCGCGCTGCGCGTGACGTACGCGATGAGCGCACGAGACGCACGTACGTCGATCGCGTCGGTGAAGAACACGATAAGCGCACGGCGGCGTTGATGCGTAGCCAGATGGCGGAACGCTCCCGCGTAATCTGGCTCGGTCATCGAAGGCCTAACGGGTATAAGCGCGGTGCGTATGGCGCCGAGTGCCGCTCGTCCGCGCTGCGCCGCAACGAACGAACGTACACGATCGTCGAAGACAAGGGCGCCTACGCGATCTCCTGTAGTCGCCGCAACGTCAGTAAGAACCAGCGCCGCTGATAACGCGTGCTCGAAACGTGAGAAGTCTCCGGCCAACTGCGTCATCGAACGGCCGGCCTCGATGAGCGTGAAGACGCTCTGCGACTGCTCAACGGAATACTCGCGGACGATGTGCTTGGCGCGTCTCGCGGTTGCTTTCCAATCCATGTGGCGTGGGTCGTCGCCCGGCACATAATCGCGCAGGCCGGCGAAGGCTCTTCCATCGCCGCGACGCCTGAGCACACGGATGCCCGCGCTCTGCAACCGGTGTTGAATGGCCAGCAAGCGGAAGCGCCTAACGTTTGCGATCGACGGAATCACGAGCATGCGATCGTCCGGCGTGAACACATCGCGCGTGCGCAGCAGTCCCAGTCGCGATTCGCCAACAAAGGCAATGCGGCCGAGTAAATGTTCGCCACGTTGCATCGGGATGATACGCGCAGGGAAGTCGCGTGTGCTTGCGGCGCGAAGCTGCACCGGACCAACGGGCACGTCGCGCGAGAACGTCGCGGGCAATTCATCGTGCAGTCGCCCACGCACTGGGAAATGCCAACTCGATGCCACAGCGTACGTCCCCTCAATCGCTTCGCCCAATCCGGCGCGAGGTGGAAAAACGCGACTCACAGACAGCGAACGGCGAGTAGGAAGCATCACGAAGTCGGCTATCAACGCGAAGACAAGCGCGGCGAGACCGACGAGAAGAGCAGGGATCGCGCTTGACGGCGGAAGAAACCACAGTAGTGCGAGCGCAGCTACGACGTACGCCAGTCGCGGAAGTGGAACGACGCGGACGCGAGGTGCGCCGGCTCGCAGCAGTTCGTCGCTCACTGGGGCGCGGTGACGCGTGTGAGTATGGCGCTAAGCACGTCGTCGATGGAGCGCCCCTCGACTTCGACCTCGGGAGCGAGCGTGAGCCGGTGGCGCAGCGCAGCGTGCGCGCGGCTTTTGGCGTCGTCCGGCACGGCGTAGTTGCGACCGTCGAGCACAGCGGCGGCGCGCGCAGCGCGCATGAGCGCAACGGTGGCGCGCGGAGAAGCGCCTAACGCGATGGCGGGGTCGGAGCGCGTCGCGCGTGTGATGTCGGCGATGTAGGACCGCAGCTCCGGCGCGACGCGCACTGCATCCACGAGGCGGCGCAGCGCAACGGCTTGCTCCGGGCCGACCACCGGCGCGATGCCTAACGTGCTGTCCCGTTCCGGGTCGAAGCCACGCTCATGCAGCGCGAGCATCTCCAATTCGGCCTCCGCTGAGGGATACGGAACGACAGCTTTGAGCAGGAAGCGGTCGAGTTGAGCCTCGGGGAGCGGATACGTCCCCTCGTGCTCCACCGGGTTCTGCGTCGCGTAGACAGTGAAGAGCGGATCGAGTGGCCGTGAAACTCCGTCGGCAGTAACTTGCCGCTCCGCCATTCCTTCGAGTAAGGCTGCCTGCGTCTTGGCCGGCGCGCGGTTGATCTCATCGGCGACGAGAATCGCGGTGAAGATCGGGCCGGGCTGGAACTCGAACCCTCGAGCCGCGTCGCGCAACAGACTGACGCCAGTCACGTCGGACGGCATGAGGTCGGGAGTGAACTGAATACGCGCCGAGCGGATGCCTAACGCCGCGCTTAGCGCGCGCACGAGAAGCGTCTTGGCGGTACCAGGGACGCCTTCGATCAACAGATGGCCGCGCGCCAGGAAGACCACCAGCGCATCATCGATCGCTGCCGCTTGGCCGATGATACGAGAGGCGACCGCCTCGTGCACTCGGCGAAGCAGCTCGGCGCCGGCCTCGATCGTGAGTGTACTGCCGTCCGCGGATGGAGAGGTCATGAGGGGGAAGTAAGGAGATCGTGTTCGAGACCGCGCAAAGCATCGCCGACGCGTGGCAACTCTTTGCGCAGCATCGGCTCGGCAAGAGCGCGCCTGACGAGCGCTATTTCGGCGCTGCGTTTGGGGAGGCGCTCGTCGATCCAGGCGAGGAATGCCTCGTCCGGTAGATCGCGACGCACGCCGCCCCAGCGGTGCTCGGTTCGGCGCCGAAGTCCTCGGAAGAGGCGACGCGTCGCTGTGCGAGTCGCGTGAACCTGCCAATACGCGCGCGCCAGCGCATCGACATGTTCGAGTGGTGATCGACGCTCAACACGTTCCGGATCCCGCGGCGAGAGTGTGCGCGGGCCTAACGCGAGAAGGAGGATGGCGCCCGCGAGCCCTACATGTGCCAACGCCTTTCCCGATGCGGTGGCGCGCAAGTATTGCACGATCGCGCGTGTAGTACCGGGGCGCGCTCCATGTCCTTGGTGGTACTCGTCGAAAAGCAGTGTCATGCGATCGGGTCCGCTGGACGCATCACGCAGATACTCGTAGAGGCGCACGACGCGAACAGCGGCGTCCCATGCGCAGATACGCACGTTGTCGTTGCGAAAGACGTCTACGTCGCCAAGAACAACGACACGGCCGCGACCGAACGGGAAGCCGATCGCCGCTGCCGCAACCTGAGCCGCGCTGCTGTCACGTTCCGAAGCATCCGCATGGACGTACAGCAGGGTGTCGACGAAAGAACGTGCGACTGCGGAATCTCTGACCGTGGCGAGCAAGAGCTGCCGCCCCTGAAACGTGGTGATCATGCGCTCCGAAAACGGCGCTGGCACCTGGCAGTTCGCGGAGAGCGGCTGCAGCGAATCCTCACGCACTTCATAGCCGGCGGATCCGATGCGAACATGCAACGAGTCGTTGAGCGTGGGGTCGCTCATGGCGTACAGCAACGCGCCACCGCCACGCACTCCTTCGAGGAGCGCGTGCACTTCTTTCGCTCGGAACGGCAGCGCTGGCGACAGAACGATGGCGACGGTACGCTCGTCAGGCACGATTGAATCCGCGAGCGAGCGGGCGACGCGCCAACCCAGCCGCTCCCCCAGTTCGTAGGCGATGCGGGCACCGCGAGGATCGGCCGAGAGCGTTGTCGCGCGCCCGTCGTTGCTGAACGTTTGTTGCGGCGTAAAAACCGCCACGACGACGAAGAAAAGCAGCACTGCCGCGAGGACGATGAGCTCGCGACGGCGGCGATCGTTTGGGCCGGGCGTCATCTGGTTACAGCCGGCGATGCAGCGCGGATCACTCGCTCGGCCTCTCCGAACAAAGCGTCGAACGTTTCGGCGTCACACACGTCGTAGCCATAGAAGAGTCTGTCGAAGCGCCTAACGAAGGTGCGGAATGCATCGTACGCGGGATGTCCGCCACCACGCAGCTCGCGCGCGAAGTCGCCGCTGGTCTTGGACGAATGCAGCCGCACGAGCCGGCGCTGCGAGAGTGCGTCGAGTATGGCAGCGTAGAGGACGTGCATGGCGTCTGCATAACGACCCTCGCGTGCCAATCTGCGCGCTTCATCGAGCGTCGGAAGGGATCGGAGACCGCGCTCGCTGAGCGCAGGTGTGGTGCGCGGCATGCGCCGCTCGTAGCGGGCAGCCAGTAGGATGCGTAGCGCCAAAGCCGCTACCAGCAACGCCGTCACGATCAGAGTCACACTGCGCGCCCCGGGTGTCGCGGCAATGACATCGAACAGGGCAGATAGCCTGTCGAAAAACCATGCCATGAATCGTTCAGCGAGCGAACGCGCGAGGCGTCGTTGGTACTCGTCGTGCTGAACGATGCCGGCCACCGAATCGTGAATGGCAGTGACAGGCCAGCGCGCGAGCGAGTCCGCCGCCTGCGTGAGCATGGGAGCTACGACGCCGACGCGCCTAACGCGTTGGCCATGAGCTCCACGTCGTACCCCTCGGCGCGGATCCGCGCGTCGTAATACAGCACCATTTCCATAATCCCGATGACAGGGTAGATCACCACGGTGGCAATGGCGTTGATCACTGTGTAGAGCACGCCTCCGCCCACAATCGCCCCGACAAAGCCGAAGGCGAGGGTGAGGACGTAGAAGATCAGCAGCGCCAGCGCATAGCAACCGATGATGGCGAGCTTGCGATCCTTGGAAAGCAGCGCGGAGCGATTGAGCGCCGTCGCCACGTCGGCTCGCTCCAATACAATGAGTGGAGTGAGCGCAAACGTGCGGGCAGACATCCAGAACGCGGGGATGATGAGCGCCAGGGCAGCAATAAAGATGAGAATCAGTCGGATAACACTCGCGGCAAGTATTGAGGGGACGCGAGGGATGACCTCGGCGAGCGCTGTACTGATCTCCATGTCGCGACCGAGGTAGGCTTCGGCTGAGAGCCTAACGAGTACTGCCGACATGATTGTGAATGCGAAGAATCCAACGACAGAACTGGCCAAGCCCACCATGCTGGCGGCGACAGTCACGTTGGCTGGATCGATTACCACGAATTGCACCACCATGAAGGGGGCGTACGCGACCGCCGTGATCAGGATGTAGCGCAATGCATCCTGGCGATAAATCTGAAACGCCGCGTCTATGATCTCGGTGATCGACCGCGGGCGGTACTGGAGATCGGACATTCTTGGGTTACGACCGCTGGGTAAGCAGTGAAATGGTAATGTGGCACGGCCCGCGCCGAAGGATCAATCGGCGCGGGCCGCGAACGTATCGGAGAAGGAGCGGTGCTGCCTAACGTGCGTCCGAGGTTGTGGCTATGCCTGAGCGCGCTTCCGCCTCCTCCAGTGTCTTCAGTACATCCTTCCACTGGAACCTTGGCTTACCGCGGATCCATTGCTCCATCCACATCATCTCAGCGACGCCCTTGAGGAGCTGGTTGCGCGGATCGGGAATTCCGTGCGTCATCCCTGGATACACGAAATACTCCGTCGGCACGCCGAGCTTCTTGAGCGCCATGTGCAGTTCGTCGCTCTGCGGTCGCGGGACTCGTGGGTCGCCGTCCACGACATGGATCATCGTGGGGGTCTTCGCATTCTTGATGTACTTGAGCGGTGACTGCTTCCAATACGCTTCGAAGTCGTCATAAGGAAGCTTGCCGCCGAGATAGTTCTGCCGGTTGCGCTGCACGTCGCTCTGCGCGTACATCGAAATCCAGTTCGACGTGCCGGCGCCTGTGGAAATCGCCTTAAAGCGCGTGGTGGTCACGAGAATCCAGTTGGACCAGTGTCCGCCGGCGCTCCAGCCGAGCGCACCCATGCTGTCAGGATGCACGAGGCCGGTCGCGATCAGGTGATCGACGCCGGTGATGATGTCCTCGTATCCCTTTTTGAAGTAGTCGCCAACGATGCCGAGCTTGTGGGCTTCGCCGTAATTCGTTGAGCCTCTGTAGTTAGGCATCAACACAGCGAAACCGGCACCGGCATAGATCTGCGAGCCGTAACCGCCGTTGAATCCGAGAATGTCAGCGCCGGCCGGTCCGCCGTGGATCGCGACGATCAGTGGGTAGCGCCGACCCTGTTGATAGTTCGCCGGCTTGAGCAGCACGCCGCCGACCATCTTGCCGTCTTTGGACTTCCAGGTGATCTCTTCGGCGTCGCCTAACGCCCAGTCGGCGGCCTGCGGATTCGCATTCACGACCTGCGTCCACTTTGACTTGTCGCGCACGTCATCGATGTTGCGGGCGACGTACTGCGACGGAGGATGCCTGGGATCGGCGTATGTGATGAGGAAGCGCTTGGAGTCCTCGTCGAACTGCACATTGGTGCTCGCCTTCTCTTGCGTGACCTGGGTGACTTTCCCAGTGGCGACGTCAACGGCCATGAGCTGCTGCGTCGCGCGCACGCCGTCGCCGTAGTAGATGGTCTTTGCGTCGTCACTCCACCAACTGACAGCGACATCGCCGTCGTATTCGCCGCCGAGCTTGCGCCACTGGCCTCCCTTCTCCGAGACACGACGGAGATAGAGCTTGTTGTCGCGGAAATAGGTGAAGTCGTTAGGTGCCGAGAATGCTATCCACTGTGCATCAGGCGAGAATGAAAGACCACTCTCCCCGATATCCACGTTGTTCGTCAAGCGCTCGATAGCACCGCCGGCGATCTCAAGCAGGTACAGGTCGGCGTTGATCCCTTCTTCGGTGACGTTGCGCGCATAGCGGTCGTTTGTCGTCGCGGAGTAGCCGAGCCACTTTCCATCGCTCGACAAAGCGAAGCCGCGCACACTGTAACTCGTGTCCGCCGTTAGGCGCTTTTCCGCGCGACCTGCGAGATCCAACGCCCAAAGGTGCTCAACGGGCTGTGGCTCATTGCGCACGCGCACGTCGAACTTCTTTTCCACACGCGCCTTGTTGTCCTTGTCGACCGTATCAGGTGCGACGAAAACAACGGTTTTACTGTCGTGCGATAGCTGCCAGTTCCGCACCGGAGTGGCATGTTTGGTAAGCTGGACGGCGGTGGCGTTTTCGATGCCGGCGACAGGAAGCGACCAGAGCTGCTGTTCGTCAGTTTTGCCGGCCGCGTAGATAAGCCAACGGCCGTCGCGGGTGAAGGCGAACTGACCGACGCCGTCCTTCGCGTCAGTTATCTTGCGCGCCTCGCCGCCATCTGCGCGCATTACATATAGTTGCTGCTGACTGCCGTTGTTTGGCGCGTCGCGATTGGAGCTAAAGACGAAGAACGAGCCGTCCCGGGACCAGCGAGGAGAGCCTTCGTTCTTATCGGCGGTGTACGTGAGTTGGCGGGCTGAGGCTGCTCCGCGCTCGGTCGACGCGACCCAAATGTCTGTTGAGCGCCGTGCATCCTTCCAGTTCATCGTCGCGATCGTGTACAGGAGGGAACGGCCGTCGGGGCTCAATGCCGGCGAGCCGGCTTGCTTCATCAGCTGGACATCGAGGAATGTCATGGGCCGCCTTCCACTCTGCGCGGAAAGGGGTTGTGCCAGCGCGGCGTACGCGGTTAGGCACGCGGCAAGTGCGGCGGCGGCTAGAAGGGGTCGACGAACAGACAGGCGGATCACGGCGGCCTCCAAGACCAGGTGCACGATTATGAGGGATGTGATATGCCCTAGCGACATCCGCCGGGCAAGCCGGTGCCGTTAGAGCGGGGACTTCCGGTGCTTGGGAGGCGCATGAGGCGCGGGTCGGAGCTGGGGGGAGCGGGGGGGAGCGGGGGACCGTCAGGGGTCAGGGGGGTCGGCTCTTGTATAACAATCCCGAAAAAAAGGTAAAAAGAAACAA
>JBQTIF010000011.1:0-67716 GCA_052388395.1 Gemmatimonadaceae bacterium
CATGCTCTTCACCGGCGCAGGCAATACGAGCGGCGAAACACAGTGGCGCACGGAGATCGGTGCGCGAGTCGCTGGGCGCGGTGGCGGTCTCGATCTCTTCGCTGCCTATGAACGGACGTTCGACGATGTGACTCGCCCGACGCCGCAGCGCTCCGGTGTATTCGGGCTCGGGATTCGCTTTGGACCCCAATGACCCAAAAGCGATAGCGCGGACGAACGCGGACAGAACAAGACAAACCGGACACGCTCGAATGGCTGGCCATCATCGCTCGGACCGCATTGTTTTCTTCAATTCAGGTCCGCGTTCGCCCTGCTATTGTCCGCGTCCGTCTGCGCTTCCGCTTGAACGACTATGGAAACACGCCTAACGCTAGCCACACTCGTCGCGATTGTCGCGTGCGCTCCCGGCGCTGCACCGTCACGCACGGCACGTTACGATGATCTTACGTCGCTATTCACCGAGTGGCGCGAGTTTCAGAAGCCTCCGCTCGTCGACGGCGTTGCTGACTACGCTGCAAGCGCGATGGCCACGCAACACCGCGAGCTGGCCGATTTCCAGCAGCGGCTCTCCGCTATCGACACCACCGGCTGGTCCATTCCGCAGCAAGTCGATTATCACCTCGTGCGCGCCGAGATGAACGGCCTCGACTTCGATCATCGCGTGTTGCGGCCGTGGGAACGCGATCCCGCGTTCTACGTCTCGATCTTCCCATCGCAAAGCGACGTCCCGGCGCGCGAAGGCCCACATGCGTTAGGTGCTATCGAGCTCTGGACCTATGAATTCCCGCTCTCAGCCGACCGCGCCGCGGAACTGCGAGCGAAGGTGCAAACGGTTCCGAACCTCCTGGCGCGTGCGCGGCAGCAGCTCACGGGGAACGCGCGCGATCTCTGGATAGCCGGGACGCAGGCAATGCGCGAGCAGAGCGCCGACCTTGGTGCTGTGGAAGGGCGCGCCGCTACAAGCCCGGATCTCCTCGAAGGCGTTAGGCGTGCCCGCGTCGCCACGGATTCGCTGGTCGCGTGGCTCGACGCACAATCGGCGAGCAAGACAGGACCTTCTGGCGTCGGCATCGAGGAGTACGACTGGTTCCTTGCCAACGTGCATCTGGTCCCGTTCACATGGCAGGATCAGGTAGCAATCATGCGTCGAGAGCTCGCGCGCTCACTCGCCTCGCTGCGACTGGAAGAGCAACGCAACCGAAAGCTCCCAGCGTTGACGCCGGTTGCCAGCGAAGAGGAGCATTCGCGGCGCCTCAACGCTGCCGTCTCCGAGTACATGAAGTTCCTCGGCGAGCACGAGGTCGTATCGATCCGCGAGTATATGGATGCAGCGCTGCGAGCACGTATTGGCCGCTTTAATACGGCACCAATCAGCGCGCGCGAGTTCTTCACACATGTCGACTATCGCGAACCCGTCGCGATGCGCACGCATGGCTACCACTGGTTCGATCTGGCGCGCATGGCAAACGAACCGCATGCGAGCCCGATCCGGCGCGTTCCGCTGCTCTACAACATCTTCGACGAGCGGGCCGAAGGACTCGCCACCGGCATGGAAGAAATGATGATGCACGTCGGCCTGTTCGACGGGCGTCCACGAGCGCGCGAATTGATTTGGGTGCTGCTCGCGCAGCGTGCAGCGCGCGCGTTAGGCGATTTGCGTATGCACGCAAACGAGATTTCCATGGACAGCGCCGTCACATTCGCCTCGCAATGGACCCCGCGCGGCTGGCTGCGCCAGGATGGCAATACAGTCCGTGGAGAACAGCACCTCTACCTGCAGCAGCCGAGCTACGGCACCAGTTACGTCATCGGCAAGGTTCAGATCGAGCAGCTCATCGGCGAGCGCTCGCGGCAACTCGACGACGCCTTTACCCTCAAAGGATTCATGGACGACCTGAACGCTGCTGGGATGATCCCTGTCACGCTCATACGTTGGGAGCTCACAGGGGATGCCTCAGAAATAAGGCGGCTGGCGCCGCCTCAGCCCTAGGTCCGGGCCCTCGCAGCACTCTCGCGGCTTGTGGCATCCAAGTGGTGACGCGACCGGATAGGAGCACACCGATGACGAAGAGACGCTGGATTCTCACAGTGCCGGGACTGCTTGTCGTTGCAGCCTTCGCGCACAACGCCGCTGGCGGTTGGGCGGTCGTAAGTGTTCAAGACCTTCCCGAATACGCCGTAGCGGGGCAGCCGCTGACGCTCACCTACGGTGTGCGCCAGCACGGCGAAGAGCCGTTGTATGACCTGAAAGGGACCGTTTCCGCGCGCTCCAGATCGGGAGCGATGGTGAGTGTCGCTGCGAAACCAACGGTTCAGCGCAGCTCGTATGCGGCGACGCTGACGCTGCCTAACGCGGGCGATTGGACGATTACAATCGAGCCCGGCTTTGGAAAGACCAAAGGAAAGCTATTGCCGCTGCGCGCCGTGGCAGCCGGCTCGCAAACATTCCCGTCATACTCGCCCGCCGAGCGCGGACAGCGGCTGTTTGTGGCGAAGGGCTGCGTGACGTGTCATACGCATGGCGATTCGAAATCGGAGATCGGGAGCCCAGCCGTGCCAGATCTCACGGACAGAACGTTCGCCCCTTCCTACCTGGCTGACTACCTCGCCAATCCGAAGATCAAACCGCCCGCCAACCAGCAAGGTTGGCAGATGCCGAACATGCAGCTCAAGCAGCCAGAAATCGCTGCGCTAGTTGCATTCATCAATTCCGACCGTCGCGTCGCTGTGAAGTAGGACCTTCAACCACGGAGGGACACGGAGGAGACCGAGAGTGTTTTGCAGTTTCTCTCTCCGTGTCCCCTGCGTCCTCTGGGGTAAAATTGATCGTTGCGCAAATGAGCTTTGTGATATAAAGTACTCACTAGATTCGCTCGGGGGTGCGATATGTCGATAAAGGCTCTGCATGCGCTGCTCACTTTGATCGTTGGGCTCGGGTTCGGCGTTACATGGCTGCGCGCGTTTTGGAATCGCCCGGGCTCCGTATCCAGCGTCGTTCTCATAGCACCTCTCGCCGCCGCCTTGTTAGGCCTGGGACACTGGATCGCGTACGACTTCTCCCTGGCTCACTGGGCCGGCGATTTCAGTCTTTTGCAAGCGCTCTTCAACATCGGCGTGACATTCCTCCTGCTTGCTCGCCGACGACAAATGACATAGCCGCGCGGCGTTGCCGGGCGCTTTCGCGCCGTCCATACTCCCGCACGCACGGCGCTCGAACCGCGGGAGGCTGCATGCGAAGCTCGCGAATGACGATGGGAGCCGCGAAATGACGGACCCAATCGTTAGGCATTCCGTTGTGAGCCCCGCGCTGCAGCCGTGGATCCGTAGCGCTGCCCTCGGTACAGTCCTGGGTACTCTCTTTCTCGGCATTGGCGGACGAGCCGCTATGCGCGCTATTGCCTCCGTGCAGAATGCCGCTTCCGGTTACTCCTTCGGCGGCACGATGACAGTGGTTTTTCTCGGTGCCGCGTCTGGTCTCGCGGCAGGGGTGATCTATGCCGCGTGTCGCAGGCTGTTCACGCGCCATGTCTGGTGGGCTCGCGCGCTGTTCGCCGTCATCTTATTGGCAATTACCCTACGTGGTCTCCGCCCGCTCGACGAGCAGCGGCTCATCATCTTTCTTCCGCTGTTCATAGCGTTCGGCTTCGCATTTGATCGGCTTTGGGACAGCGCTGTTCGACCTTGGACGGTGGACACCTAGACTGCGCCTCGTAGGCTCCAGCACACAAAATCCGACCGGCTTCCGCCGGCGTAGGTTACGGATGTACCAGATGACTGAATGACTAGCTCTGCTCCAGCGGCTCCTTCTTCTTCGCACGGCGCGGTGGGCGAAGCTCGCCCCTCCACACCGGAGCGAGGCGGGGCTACGCTCGGCGACCTCTATGACCGATATGGCTCGACTGCTTATAGCTTGGCCCTCTTCATTACGAATGACCGCCGCACAGCGGAGCGCATCGTGACGGCGGCTTTTGCGTCCACGTGGCACTCCGACCGCGACGCGGGACCCGCCGCGGCGAAAAGCTTCTTCTCTTTGTTAATGGCGACCGTCCGCACGAAGGCCGTCGTCGCCCGGACCGCCCGGTCGACACCAGTGTCCTTCGATCGCCCGAACGGACATCAGCCAACGAACTCGTTGGGGATGGCTGTAGCAATGGCGTTGCGCGACCTTCCAGAGTCGCAACAGCATGTACTCGCCCTCGCGTATTTCGGAGGTCTGGGCGTAGGCGCTATCGCTTCCGAGCTGCGTGAACCCGTGAGCCATGTAAAAGTGAACCTCCACGCTGCGTTGGGTCATCTGCGGTCAGTGCTGGCTGAACCTCGCGGAAGGGCGCAATGAGCCACGAACAGTGGACAGGCTCAGCTGCGGCCTATGCGTTAGGCGCGCTCGACGCTGACGAGCGTGCCGCGTTCGAGGAGCACGTTGCTACGTGCGCCACATGCCGGGCGGAGGCTGACGAGCTACGCGAGACAGCGGCGATGCTGGCGTATGCCGCACCAGCGCGCGAGGTACCGCCGCCGGCGCTGCGCGAACGGGTACTGCGCGAAGCACGCGAAGTCCGTCCGATTGCGTCAGCGGCTACCGCTCGCCGCAAAGCTCCTGCATTCCCCTGGCTCGCGGCTGCGGCAAGCCTAACGCTTGCGGTCCTTGCCGGGATGCAATTCCGCTCGGAGCGCTCCGAACGTCAACGACTCGCGGTAGCTCTCGACTCGGTTCGCAGCGATCTTGCGGTTCGCGATTCCATGGTGGCTGCGTTCTTCGGTCCCGAAGTCCACGTGGTGTCGTTGAGTCCTACGGGAGAGAAGCCGTCCATGCGTGTGTTCTGGAATCACACGCGTAACATCTTCATCGTCACGGCGTTCAACGTTCCGCCTGCTCCCCAAGGAAAGACGTACCAGCTCTGGGCAATCCGAAACGGGAAGGCGCCCCTATCTATGGGAACCTTCAATACCGACGCCACCGGTCGAGCAACCGCGATTTTGGCGGTGGGGAATCAGATCAATGACGGCGGCTTCATCGACCTCTGCGGCCTAACGATAGAGCCGGCGGGGGGCTCGCCGCAGCCAACGGAGCAGCCGCGGCTCATGGGCCCGTGGCGCCACACGGATTAGAGTAATGCTGTAGCAGCCTCAACCGAATCCTGCCGAGCTCGCCAGTCGCTGTCTCTAACGAGCGAGCGTTGACGACCGTAGCGACGCAGTGTGTGGCCCGGTCGATGCAACTCGTTTGGGGCGGAGGCGTCAATGCCAAAGCTCTACTGGAGCGCGACCCTCGCTCTTCTGCTCGCGAGCGTATTGAACCTTTCCGCGCAAGCTCGTTTCTCCGCGCGACCGCTGCCGCGTGCTCTCGCGCGGGCCGCCGAGACTGGTGTTGGGCCAGTGGAATCGGAGATGCGCAACGTCGACTATCACGTCGACCAAACAGTCGTGCTCAACATCGCCTATTTGCGCGGGACGCTGCGCAGCACTCGGCCGAACGAGGCACCGTGGTTCGATGATCCGACATCATTCGACATCGTCATAGACTCGGCAGTCGTCGCGATCACACCCGCCAGCCTAACGGCGCTGCTCAATACCTACGTCTTCCATTATCCGGGCGCCGATATCAAGAAGCTCAATGTGAAGGTGGAAGGGTCCCAGCTCGTGCAGACTGGGGTGCTCGACAAGGCGATCAACCTCCCCTTCACGATCCGCTCGCAGCTCAGCGTGACGCCTGACGGACGGCTGCGGCTGCATCCGACGTCGGTCAAAGTCGGCGGGATCGGCGTTAGGCGGCTGATGAACGCGTTAGGACTCGAGCTGGAGAATTTGGTGAAGGTTCGAGCCGGCAATGGCGTGGAGATCGACAAGGACGATTTCTTGTTGAATCCCGAATTGCTATTGCCGCCACCGCGCATCAAGAGCCGCGTGACGTCGGTGCAGGTCGTCAATGGTCGGGTCGTGCAGACTCTCGCGAGTCGTTCGCCTCGGACAGTGCCGCGCTTGCTCCCACCGCAGAAGGCGCGCAACTACATGTTCTATCAGGGGCGTGTCCTGCGCTTTGGCAAACTGACCATGCAAGCGACCGATCTGCAGATCGTAGATGCCGACCAGAAGGACCCGTTCGACTTCTTTCTGGCGCGACTGAACGACCAGTTGGTCGCTGGTACCAGTCGGAATCTGCCTGATTACGGGCTCGTAACGACGATGCCTGATTTCGCCGACTTGAAACCCAAAAAATAGTGGCTAGCGAATAGGTGGATAGGAGGATAGGAGGATCGAACACTGATCCCCCTATCCCCTATTACTACGCACTATTTGAGTTGGTCGTGCGTGCTACGATACGCCGGGAGGTGCCCCTCGACGTGCGTGCGCACTTCCTCCAAGAACGCGCGCACTTCTGGACGCTGTTCGCGCGTCAGCGCGTCCTTTACTTCATCGAGGACCGTTTCGTGACGTTCGATCTCGTACTGGAGATACGCCGCGTCCCACTCCTTCCCCTTCGGCTTGTTGTTTAGCGCTTCCGTCCACTTGCGCTGATTTTCGGCCAGACTCTCGTCGGCCGTGGGAACCATCGGCGTTAGGTTGAGCTGCGCCGCCAGATCCTTTGCTTTCTTATCCAGCGCGGTGTGCCCCTCGATGGCTTTCCCGGCGAGCGCCTTGACTTCGCGGCTTGTGGCGTTCGTCTGCGCCATATTGGCGAGCGCGATCGTCCCTTCGTTCGCCAGTCCCAGCAGCCCAAGCATCTCAGCTGCCGTGTATTCCTGCGGAAGTGCCGCCATTCCAGCCGCCGTGTCTACTTGTAGCCCAGCGCTATCATATTCCGAGTCGCGCCCAGCGCATGCCGCCAAGACAGCCGTTAGGCACGCTGCTGTGATGAGTGCGTGTCGCGTGTTCTTCATAGAAATCCTCGCCTTGATCGGTGATCATCGACTGCGTTGCGCCGCGAGTACTCGCGGCGTTGCGGACCAGCGCTCCCCCGAGCGCTACGTTGGGTTTGGAGGGGTCGCTGGCTCCGAAATACGTTCGATCACGTGCGCAAGATCGCGCTCCGTGACTTCCCTGTTTGTCTTTGTCGCGCGTGCGAGATCCGCCTGCGCGACGATGCCGACGCAATACCCGTCGTCATCGACGATGACGACACGGCGCACCTGCTTGTCGGCCATAACGCGTTCGACTGCGCTGACTTCGTCGTCAGGCAGACAGCACTCTGCCTCACGCGTCATCAGTTCGGACACCTTCGTGTGAGGCCCCTTCCCCATGGCGATGCCGCGGATGGCAATATCGCGGTCGGTGATGACACCGAGGACGCGCCGGTTGTCTCCCGTATCGACAACTGGCACACAACCGCAGTCGTTGTCGGCCATGAGTTGCGCAACTTTTCGAACGTCGTCGTCGGGCGTGACGCACGCGGGACTCAGCGTCATTAGATCCTGCGCTCGCATGTGTCGCTCCTTACATCGTGTAGGCTTGTGGAGGCCAACGTGATAGCTCTTGGCTCTTCGCTCTTAGTGCTTGGCGCTTAGGGGGGCCATGGCCCCCGTCCCTTTGGACGGAAGCCAGAGCCCAGCACCCAAGAGCCAGGACCTAACGAGTATTACCTAACTAGTAGCCTTCCTCATCCCCGCCCCCGGATGACTCACCAGCGCGCTTTTCGCGATCACGCGGGTCATTCGTACCACCGCGCTGCGTCCCTTCACCAAATCCTTCGTCGCCCCTCTGCGAGCCGCCCTGACCACTGCCGCCTCGCTGACCCGGTTGTCCTGACTGACCCTGTTGTCCTGACTGACCTTGCTGTCCTGACTGGCCTTGCTGACCTGACTGGCCCTGTTGTCCCGACTGACCCTGTTGTCCTGACTGGCCCTGTTGACCGCCTTGCTGCGGCCGCGAGCCCTGTCCCTGCGAACCTTGCTCACCGCCTCGCTGCGACCCTTCGTCAAAACGCTGACCCCCACCGCCCTGGTTTTGTTGCCCTTCGCCAAACTGCTGACCTGTGCCACCGCCAGCCCCTTGCCCCTGCGTCGCATGTTCGCGGCGGTTGTGTTGATCGAGTTTGTCGCGCGAGTCAAACTGCGCGCCGCATGCTCGGCAGGTGAAGTCTTTGGTTTCGGCCATGCTAGTGTACCTCCAACGCGGCCGTTTTCAGTTTCTCCCTAACGAGCGGACCGCGCGTCTCGCTGGGAGCGGATCTGCTGAGGTGCGCGCGTGCAGCGCCCTCCATTCCTTCTTGCAGTGTCGGGAAAACCCCAACGGTGAGGCCGATCTCATCGAGCGTTCCGTTGTGGCGCATGACGAGCGCAGCATCATAGACGAGATCTGCAGCATTTGGACCAATGACGTGACAGCCAATGATCCGTCGCGTTTTGCGTTCGACGACGTATTTGAGAAGGCCTGACGTCTCACCGATGAGTTTGGCTTTGACGACCTGATCTAGTGTGACAAGCCCGACCGAGGTGTCGATGCCAAGCTCACGCGCGGTGGATTCTGTGTATCCGACGCTGCCAATTTCCGGATCGGTGAAAACGGCGTGGGGCAAGGCCTGACGCTCAAGCGTTAGGCGCGCGCCTTCGAACGCGTTGGCATAGGCGACGCGGCCTTCCTCCTGACTCACCCGTGTGAATGGCTGCTGCCCATTCACGTCACCGACTGCCCAGATACCGCGAACGTTGGTCTCGAGACGACCGTTTACCCGCACGTAACCTTTCGCGTTCACGACAACTCCGGCGGCGTCGAGCGCCAGCGTATCCGTGTTGGGCCGGCGGCCAGCGGCGAGAAGAACGTGCGATGCGTCGAGCACGTGCTCGGTGCCAGCTGCGTTGCGCACCACCATGCGGATCGCGTCAGACCGTTCTTGGAGGCTGACGGCGCGACTCTCGAGCAATACCTGGATCCCCTCAGCTTCGAAACACTGCGTGAGGATTGTGCTGACGTCGCTCTCCTCGTGGGGCAGCAGTCGGCTAGCGCCCTGCACGATCGTGACGCTGGAGCCGAAGCGACTGTAGGTCTGCCCCAGCTCGCAGGCGACATACCCGCCGCCTACAACGACCAGGCGTTCCGGCGGAGTCGTTAGGCGCATGATCGTATCGCTGGTATGTACTCGTGACGACTCTGTCGCGAGGCCTTCAGGAGCGTACGGCCGCATCCCAGTCGCGATGAAGATCCGCGGCGCATACAGGCGCCGATCTCCCGCATCGACAACTTCGCGCGAGTGGAATCGCGCGCGCGCCTCGATCAGAGACAGCGTCTTCGCTCGCCGCGCCGCCTCGAGCGCCGCGATACGGTAATCCGCAATCATCGTCTCCATCTCGCTCACCATGTCGGCAAGACGGATCCGCTGAATATTGGCGTCGATGTGAAAACGCGCTGCCGTGCGCGTCAAGCGTGCGATGCGCGCGCGATGAATCAAGAACTTGCTGGGTACACAGCCAGCGTTGAGACAGGTACTGCCGAAGGGCGGCCGATAGATCAGCGCGACGCGATACCCAGCCTGCACTGCTCGGTTCGCTACTTCAGTTCCTGCTTCACCGGCGCCAATAACGATTGCATCGAACGTGTCCACGACACGCTCGATGGCAAGACGCGAGCCCCATGGGCTACAGATCAGTCGGGCAGCGCGGCGCGTCGCCTAACGCGCAAATCGGCAGAGCCTGCGCTGCACGCGCATTGGTGGCGAGTCGTCGCACTAGCGTTCGCGCCCGCTCCAGCGCCGCCGCGGGGCGTGCGCTCCCGTCTGCCCGCTGTTCTCCTCCGCGACCTCCGTCCGGCTCTACTTCTACGACGATGATCTCCTCGGGAAGATCGGCGAGCGCTTTGACCGCCAACAGCATATTGTCGAACACGAGGCTGTCAGCGTCCTCAACAGGGCCGCGCGGCTCGCTCTCGTTAGGCTCGCTGCCGTTCCATCGGTACGCGGTGACTGTCCCCGCGGCGCGCGCGCGGATGACCGCCCCCACGAAGATCACACGCTCGAACTTTGGCCATTCACTATTGAGACGATCGGCGATCTCCACTGCATCAGAGCTCCATTCCCCCACGACGACCCGCGCAGCGTTGATGGGAGCATCCGCCGCCAGGCGCTCGCTCACCTGGACACCGATCGAGTGATCGGCCGAATCATGCGCAGCGATACCGCCAATGAATGTTCGCATGCTCAGCTCAAGACGCTGCACGTTCCCGGGCGTGAATGCAAGGGACGAAAAAGGGGGCGCCAGCAGGCGCCCCCTGTTCGTCCTACGACTTAGTCGCTTCGCTCAACTACGCGTGACCGCAAATCGACGACGGAGCAAGGGCACTATCGCCAGCGATCCGCCATAAATGAGATGTGCGAGTGTGAATGACGTCGTTCCGTTCACCGCTTCGCGCATCACTGGATTCGCGACCGGAAGGACGAACTGCAGCGTGACGAGCATAACGATCAGCCCGTAGATGAGACCCGCGATGAGCGCCAAACCCGCAGTAGCTTCACGCGGGAGAATCGCGGCGAAGAGTACTCCCCATGCGACCGACGCGGCGATGTACAAAAGGAGACCATATACGATCACACCAATGCCGCCTTCCAGCGCGCCGGCACCGACAAACGTGGCGCCAGTTAGGCGAAATGGTGACAGAATGTCCGAACCGCCCATGATCGACGTGCCCATGGCGAACAACGCCATGCACGCGCCGCCCACCATGCCACCGCGCGCGCCCGAGACGAGGGTATCGCCAACACCGATCTGCTGGACGACGGCGACTTCGCTGCGGATCCCTCGTGCTGCCATGGTTACTCCAAGCCTCGCGGTCGTCTCACGTTCTCAATGCGCGGTGACAACGCGCGCATGGGTGCCGCGCGTAGCGAGTGCAACTCGCGCGCCCCGCCCCGATGCGGACTCAGCCGCTAGCCGGTCGTCGTTAGGATGCGCCGCGCGGATGCCGCTGCAGTGACTTAGCCGGTCGGCCGAATAGCTCTGCTCGGCGCAGTACCCTTTTCGCGCGCTTCGTGCGGGGGGCGCTCGCGCCCGAATGCGTGGCTGGTAGCGTGGCCGGTAGCGTGGCCGGTAGCGTGGCCGGTAGCTGCGGACGCCTAACGACGAGTGCTCGCCGGCTCGCCTGAACAAGGCGCACGCGCACGCTCTCATCCTGATAGTAGTGCCAGTACACCGGGACAAGGCCAAGCGTTAGGCCGAAAAGCACATGCTGGATGATCCAGGACCGCGGAATGGTATCGACCGCCTCGCGCAGCACAGGGTTCACAACAGGCGTCACCACGAAAGTCATGGCAAGGAGAACGGCGAGCGCGAAACCGAGCCCCGCCCCTGTCGCGAAGCGGCAGGAGGAGCAATTCGGAATCAGCGCCGTAAAGAGGATGCCGAGCGTCGCGGCCGTCGTAGCGTGCACGAACAAGCCGTACATCGCGCTTACGAATCCAGCTGGTGCTAAGTGGTCACCGGTGAACGTCGCGCCGATCAATTCGAACGACGACAGCAGTCCCACTCCATGCCAGACGGACGTGAGAGTGGCCCACAGCGCCATTGCAAGACCTGCAGTCAAACCGGCTGCTGCCCCGACGATAACGATGTCGCGGTTGCTGGGGGATGGCTGAATGATTACTTCGCTCGTATCCAACGTAGGCCTCCGAGGGCAGCTTCAGCTCGACAGCGGTCGAGTCGCCTAACGGCAGTGCCCTGCGCGGCTTACAACGCAAACGGCGCACCAGTCCCGTTGTTGCAGAGACTGGTGCGTACTGCTGAGCGGCAATTATTTGCTACGGGCCTTCCAGGCCTCCAGAACCTGCCGTTCTCGCTCGGCTGTTATGCCGGCACGTAGCGTCGCCTGCCGTTCAGCCGGCTGAGCGTGGTAGTAGTCAAGCGTGTCCTTCGCGGTCACGGCTAGCGGACGGAACGTGAGCCCTAACGAGATTTCTTTGGTAATGTCGAAGCGACCGAACCCGGCCGTGCGGCCGCGCGACGGTTGCCAGACGGGCATTTCCCGATACCCTCGCACGTCGTGCATCGTGAGGAAGTCGGTATCGACCCATGTGAACACAGCGTCAGAAGTCGTCACTGCTTTGATGCCGTGGAGCAGCTCAGCGAAGGAATAGCCGTTTCTCGGGCCGAGCCCGTTGTAAGTGCCTACGACTTCGTTTTCACATAACCTGATCATCCATTCGCAGAGATCGCGCACGTCGATCACCTGAACGCGATCACTACCGTCGCCGGGAGCAAGTATTTCACCACCTCGCTCTATGCGAACCGGCCAGTAGGTGTAGCGATCAGTGAGGTCCCCAGGACCTACGATCAAGCTGGGCCTAACGACGAGCGTGCGTCCGGGAAAGTGTTCGTGAGCTGACTTCTCGGATTCAGCTTTGGCCAAGCCGTATGGCAGGTTCTGGCCAGGCTGCACAGTGCTTGTCTCGCGAGTGAAAACCGGCGCGTCGACAGTCATCGGCACACGGCTGGTGTCGGCGTACACCGATCGTGTCGACGTGAAGACGTAGCGCTTGACGGATTTCGATAAGAGACCAGCCGTCAGCTCCACCCACTTCGGATCGGTTGCGGAATTGTCGATGACAACGTCCCACTCGCGACCTTCGAGCGACTTGAGATCGCCGTTGCGATCGCCGATGAGCTTTTCGACGCTGGGAAAGAGCTGTGGGTTCGTGCGTCCTCGATTGAACAACGTGATCGTGTGCCCGCGATCGAGCGCATGCTGCACATGATACGGGCCGATGAAGTTCGTCCCACCCAGGACGAGGATGCGCAACTTGGCACGCGGCTGGTGCCGCGGGATGTGAATGCCGAAGTTGCCGTGCGGCGTTAGGCTCGGTAAAAGGCCAAGGCCCAATGCCCCCGTAGCGGCAGAGCGTACAAAGTCACGGCGAGACGTTGTCATGGAGGGGGAGAGGAGTGCGACAAGGTCCAGGACGGCCCGGTCGCTGTCAAATTCCTCTTAGCGACCTGGCGCTTTCAGGCTATCGACTCGCCTACGCAGTCCGGCCTGCGATGGTTGGATTGCTAGCGCTTGTTCGTAGTACTCGATCGCTTTCGCCTTGTCAGAAGGCTCCAAAAGCTTCCCCAACGTCGCCAGGATTGAGACCGATTTGGGGAAGAACTCCAGGTTGAGCTGATAAACGGCGATCGCGTCCGGCGTACGCTCCGCAGGGGCCAAACGTTCGGCCCAGAAGGTCATCTCCCACTCTCCAAAGTCATAGGCTCCGGCCATGCCGAGGTTCTCGAGTAATACGCGGTACCGTGCGACGGCGGCAGTGATGCCGGAGTCTGAACGGACGCGTTGGAGGTTCCGCGTGAGCAGCAGCGGCGGCGCGCGCCGCGATGACACGTTTTGCACTCGATCCTAACCGGGTTCGGTCCAACTCCCGGAAGCGTCGGAATAACGACGCGATTAAGGCTATCGACCATCTGAAGCATGAATCGCGCTTTCACTTTGTCCGGGTCGTCATCCTTCGCGGCACGCGCACCCACTCGCGACGCGTATCGCGTCGCGCATCCCGCTCCGCCGCCGCAGAACGTTATCTGCTCCTTATAATAGCGCTGCGGTATTGGCATAGATTAACTCACCGGTACACGAGTGCCCGTTAGGCTTTTCACCAAGCGATACATGAACTCCATCCCCTCATAGAACGCGCGCGCGGGAATGCGCTCGTTCATGCCATGGGCGAACGTTTCGGGATAGAAAAAACCGGACACGCCGTACACTGGAATCCCGGCGTTGCGCAGAAACAGACCGTCGGTTGCCCCCGTGCTCATCGTCGGGATAACGGGAACGCCAGGCCAGAGCTCCTTCGTTAGACGTTCGATCTCCCTCATGAGCTCCGGCGTCAGCGGTGACGGCGGCGAGTTGCGCGCTGTGGTCTGCGCCGAGACAGTGACTTTGGGGTTCGCGATGACGCGCTCGATCGTCTTCCTTATGTCGTCCGGCGACTCGTCAGGCAGAATGCGGCAGTTCACGTTCGCGCGCGCCCGTTGCGGCAGTGCATTGCTGGCGTGACCACCTTCCAGCAGCGTTGCCACGCAGGTCGTGCGCAGCTGGGAATTGTACGCGGGGTCCTCGGCCAGAATCGCCGTGGCCTTTGGGTCATTCGGGTTCTCGACGATCGCACGCATTGCGTCCGCCAGCTTTCCTTCAGTGATCGCGGCCGAGCGTTTGAAGTACTCGCGCGTGATCTCATTGAGATGTACGGGAAAGTCGAGGGCGCTAAGCTTCACGAGCGCGTCGGCAAGGTGCGTGATCGCGTTGTCCTTGACTGGGCGCGACGAATGACCACCTGGGTTCGTAGCTTCGAGCTGAAAGTTCTGGAACTTCTTCTCGCTCGCCTGAATGTCGTGCGACAGCTTCTTCCCTTCGCGCACGCGTCCCCCGCCGCCTTCATTGAATACGTATTCGGCGTCGATGAGCGAACGGTGCTTCTCGAGCAGGTATTCCACGCCGTTGGCCGGCCCGCCCTCTTCGTCGGCAGTGAGCGCAACCACTATGTCGCGGTCGGGGACGTAGCCCTCGGCTTTGAGCCGCATGAGGATCGCGAGGTGCATGGCGCCGTCATCTTTGTCATCGGCGACGCCGCGGCCATAGAAGGTGCTGTCCTGCTCCACGAACTTGAACGGCGGAAGCGTCCAGTCTTCGGCCTTTGCTTCGACGACGTCCATGTGCGAAAGCAGAAGGATGGGCTTCTTGCCGCTCGCCTTGCCACGCAGCCTAACGAGTAAGTTCCCTTTCTTGTCGGCGTTATTGATGACGACGACGTCTGAGTCGGCGAAGCCCGCGGATTTGACGCGAGCTGCCATCGCCAGTGCGGCCTGGTGCGTGTCACCGACGCTATGCGTCGTGTTGATCTCGACCAGTTCTTTGAAGAGGTCGCGCGCGAGCGTGTCCCACTTGGTTTTCGCGCCGAGTTGGGCGTTTGCGGACGCTGGGAGAAGCGCCGCAATGATTAGGGCGCCCGAAAGGCCGCGGCGGATTTGCAATGCGTAGTTTGGCATGCCCGAAAATACGCCTCGGCGCAGGAGCGTGCAGTCCTTTGTCGCGACCCGCGACGTTCCAATTGGCAATGCACTCTTTAACTGCTCGCCGCGAGCTTTTGATCTTGAAGCCGCAGCGAAGTCCCTAATTGCGAGCCATGCTCGAGTCGACCGAGCGCAAAAACGCGCGCACGGCAGCATTTAGCGCGTCCGGATTGTCCCACGTCGTGATGTGCGCCGCGTTTGGGATCACCACAACACGCGCTCCGGGAACCATTAGATGTCCTGATTCGCCGTAGACATCGTGCTGTCCAGGTCAGCCTGCACCGGGCGTAGCCAGACGTATTTGCCGTAGAACTGCATGAGCGCGGCCCGGTAGTCAGGGGCTGCGAACTTTCCTTCGGCTTCCCGCAGGCGGATGGCACGTTGCGCCGAATCGGATAGTGTCGTCACGAGGCGCCGTGCGTTCTTCTCCCACGCAGGGATATCGAGCGCCGAGCTGCCTAACGTGAGACTGATGACACGCTGCGGGTGCATGCGATCGTACTCGACCGCGAGAATCGTTCCCCAGGAGTGGCCCAACAGGTGCATGCGTTCGTAGCCAAGGTGCGCTCGGAGCGAATCCAGCTCGGTGACAAAGTGCGCGATGTTGAACTTGGAGGTATCGCTCAAGCGGTCCGATTTGCCGGCGCCCAGTTGATCGTAACGTACGATCGGTCGATCGTCGCCTAACGCCTCGAGTGACTTCAGCTAGAAGCTGGCGCAACCGGGTCCGCCGTGCAGCAGAATGAGTGGCGCTCCGGTGCCGGTCCCGGAGAGCTTGTACCAAATATTGCCATCCGGAACCGCTACTCGCTTCTCCCCGGTGGGGAGTGCGGCAGCAGCCGCAGTCGCGCCTAACGTGTCGTCGGTTTGAGCGGTGCGATCGCCGCAAGCAATCGCCGTCAACAGGACCGTGACTCGTCGAAAAGCGCTGCTGCGTGTCATAGAGGCCGCGCCACGGGAAAGGTGCCAATCGAGGCGATATTGGCGCGCGCTAGATGTCGCGGCAAGCCCCTCGCCAATCGTGGAGTGCCGCGCGATGTTACCCGCCCGTCGTGACAGCGCTACCCCACTCACTGGCACATGGACACCTGCGTAGCGCATCCGATCCCCTCTGGCAGGCATTCATGACCGGGACGCCGGCGCCCAGCGGCCTCACGCGCCAACTAGGTCTGCTCGGCCTAACGGCGACCGGCATCTGCTCGATGATCGGCGCGGCGATCAACGTCATCCCGTTCATGATCCATCGCACTGTGCCGGGAATCGGCCCGCACGTGCTCACGGCGTTCGTGGTCGCGGCGGTTCCGGCCATCCTCGCCGCGCTCGCGTACGCGTTGCTTGCCTCCGCCATGCCGCGCGCCGGGGGCAGCTACGTGTATGCCAGTCGCGGCTTGAACCCATACCTCGGCTTCGTCGCCAGCTTCTCGCAGTGGTTCGGACTCTCGATCGCGATCGGCGTCGTGGCGTATGTCCTGATTTTCTTCCTGCGCGATATCGCCGTCACGTTAGGTTGGCTTGGCGTGTCGCAGGCGCTGTCATCGCGCTCGGTCCATTTGGCACTCTCGCTCACCATTCTCTGGACGTTCGTGGCGGTCAACCTGCGCGGCCTCAAGCTGTACGAGCGCACGCTCGTCCCGCTGATGTTCTTGATGTTCGCACTCGGAGCCATCGTGATCCTCGTCGGATTTCACTCTAATCAAGCGCAGTTCGCCGCCTCCCTGCTCGCGCGCGAGGGACGCGCCATTCCCCCGCCGGGGGCCGCACCGCTTTCGCTTAGCACACTGCTCGCAGCATCCGCCATCCTGTTTTCCAGCTTCATCGGCTTCGATTCCATCGCGCAGGCTGGCGGTGAAGCAAAGCGTCCCGAACGCACACTGCCGCTCGCAATTACGCTCGCGATCGTGATCGTCGGGACGTACTACATCACGTTCGTCGCTGCCGTGTACCACACGGTGCCATGGTCTTTCGTCGCGCAGGAGGCACAGGCTCGCGACGTGACCGCGCCGGGGTTGTTAGGCTACGTCTTGTCTCCGGGCTGGACGGTCTTGATTGTGGCCGGTGCCGCAACAGCACTCACGAACGATCTTCCGGCGATGCTGTTAGCTGTGTCGCGTCTGATGTTCGCCTGGGCGGAGGACGGAATTTTCCCGCGCACTGTTGCGAAGGTGCATCCGAAACGCCACACGCCCCACGTCGCCATCCTGCTGAGCGGTTGCATGGCCTCGTTAGGTATCCTCGGGTCGCATTTCGCGCGAACGTTTTTCCTCGGCGTCGACATTCTTGTCACTGCCATGCTGGTGAACTTCCTCATCATGTGCATAACGGTGCTCACGCTGCCCAGGCGCAACGCAGAGCTTGCGCGAGCTGTGCGCGTCGTGCCACATCGGCCGTCGCAAATCGTCCTCGCCGCCCTAGGTGTAGCACTGCTTGGAGTATTTCTCGTCGTGCACACCTGGCGCGACCTCACACAGCCTGTCAACGCATGGTACTTCCGCGCCACATGGCTTTGGTTGTTCGTCATGCTCGTCGGAACGTTGATCTTCGTGCGCGAAAGGCGCGCCCTGCGACGCCGAGGCGTCGACGTCGCCGCGCTTTGCCGCACGCTGCCACCGGAATAGCTCACACATGGTTGTGCAGTCCCAGGTAGAACGCCACCGACTTGCGCGCGACCTCGAAATCTCGCGCATTGTCACTGGCCTGTGGCAGGTCGCCGACATGGAGCGGCACGACGGTCCGCTCGACGTCGACGCAGCAGCCGCGGCCATGCAAGCCTATCTCCAAGCCGGCCTAACGACATTCGACATGGCCGACCATTATGGCTCGGCTGAGGACATCGCGGGCCGTTGGCGTCAGCGCGACCCACGCCGCGCCAACGAGGCTGCACTCCTCACGAAGTGGGTCCCGGCCCCATTTCTTGACGCCGCTCCTGTGTCGCCGAGTGACGTGCGCGATGCGGTGCAGCGATCCCTCGATCGCTTGCATGGCGATCGTATCGATCTGCTGCAGTATCATGCCTGGCGTTTCGATGACCCGCGCTGGCTCGAGCACCTGTGGGCGCTGCAAGAACTAAAGCGCGAAGGGTGCATCCGCCACATCGGCCTAACGAATTTCGACAGCGCCCACTTGCGCATCGCGGTGACGAGCGGCGTCGAGATCGTATCCAACCAGGTCTGCTACTCTGTCATCGACCACCGCGCCCAGGGACGCATGAGTGAGTTCTGCGCGGCGCACAACATCGCGCTGCTCGCCTACGGCACGCTCGCCGGCGGATTCGTTTCGCCCCGTTGGCTGGACCACCCGGAGCCTAACTGGGACGAGCTCCCGACGTGGTCAGCGATGAAATACGGCCGCTTTATTCGCGCCGCCGGTGGATGGACGCCTTTTCAGGGCGTGCTTCGAGCGCTGCACGCTGTCGCTACGCGTCATGGCGTGTCAATGCCTAACGTCGCGTGTCGTTACGTGCTGGATCAGCCTGCCGTCGCTGGCATCATCGTGGGCGCGCGCCTCGGCGAACGCGACCACATCGCTGAGAATCTGCGCGTCTTCCAGCTCCGGCTCGACGACAGTGATCGCGCTACGATCACTCAGGCGGTCGCCGCCCTCACCGCCATTCCTGGGGACTGTGGCGACGAGTACCGGCGCGCGCCTTACCTCACAGCCTCGGGTGACTTGAGCCACCACGTAACGGACTTCGGCGCGCCGTTCGATGTGCAGAAAGGCGCCGATGGACGCCTCGTCGCGCTGAGCGGGACGTCATGGGAGAAGCTCGCTGGATTCGGCCGAGCGGTGCGCGTCGGCAACCGCATTTTCGTCTCCGGTACAACTGCCGCTCATCGAGGCACCGCGATCTCGCCAGCTGATCCCGTTGCGCAAACGCACTTCGTCATCGACAAGATCGCAGGCGCACTTCGTTCGCTCGGCGGACGGCTGGAGGATGTGGTGCGCACTCGGCTCTTTGTGCGCGACCTGACACATTGGGACGCCGCGGCGCGTGTGCACGGCGAGAGGTTCGCGGACATACTGCCAGCCAACACGCTCGTTCAGAGCGGGCTCGTCGGTGACGACTTTCTTGTCGAAATGGAAGCTGAAGCGCTCGTCGGTCGCTGATCCTCTACAAATCGCTTGCGCAGGCCGCTATTCGCGCGCAGCGTAATACAGTCCCTGCGGTACTAGCTCTCGCCGATCGAGCTGACCATGCGCATAACGCGCCGCGAATTCCTGAGAAACTCGGGACACTCGTCTGCGGGATCCGCTCTAGGCGCGCTCGTCGCGTTCGGCGCCGATCAGGACAGCGTTCGTGCGGCCACGGTGCCGCAGGCGTGGAAGATCCGAGAGACGAAGGTCGTGCCTTCGGTTTGCCCATACTGCGCGGTTGGGTGCGGGCTACTTCTTCATGTGCGCGACAATCAGCTGGTGAACGTCGAAGGGAATCCCGATTCGCCAATAAATCGCGGGAACCTGTGCCCTAAAGGCGCCGCCAGTTTTCAGCTGACTGTAAACCCTGAACGACGCAGAAAGGCGCTGTACCGCCGTCCGGGGGGCGCTGACTGGGAGCCGATCGAGCTGGAACGCGCCATGGAAATGATCGCTGAGCGCGTCAAGAAAACGCGCGATGCGACGTTCAAACGAACGGCGACGATCAACGGTCGCGAGGTGCTCGTCAACCATACGTTAGGCATCGCCTCGTTGGGCGGCGCCACGATGGACAACGAGTGGAACTACGTACAGGCCAAGCTCTGGCGCGGGCTCGGCGGCGTCTTCATCGAGAACCAGGCGCGGATATGACACTCGTCCACGGTCCCCGGTCTGGGGGTCACGTTTGGACGAGGCGGCGCCACGACGTTCCAGCAGGACCTGCAGAACTCGGATTGCATCGTGATCATGGGTTCCAACTTTGCCGAGTGCCATCCGGTGGGTTTTCGCTGGGTCATGAAGGCGAAGGAGCGCGGAGCCAAGATCATTCATGTCGATCCGCGCTTTACGCGCACGAGCGCGATGGCAGACCTTTACGTCCCGATCCGCTCGGGTTCTGACATCGCGTTCCTCGGTGGGCTCGTCAACTACATCATTCAACACGAGGCGTGGTTCAAGGAGTACGTAGCCGCGTACACGAACGCGTCGACGATCATCAGCGAAGACTTCAAGGACACGGAAGATCTTGCGGGTCTTTTCTCGGGGCTCGACCCAGCGACACGTCGTTACGACAACGCATCATGGGCATATGCGGGAACACTACCGCCCAAACCCGCTCCGGGACGCCCAGAAGGCAAAGAAGGCGCCGCCGCCATCGACCTGAGCCTAACGCCGCCGCGCACCGACGAGTCGCTGCAACACCCGCGCTGTGTCTTTCAGATCCTCAAACGGCACTACTCGCGCTACACGCCGGAGATGGTCTCGCAGGTCTGCGGCTGCAGCGTCGATCAGTTCGTCGCTGTGGCGCGAGCGCTGGTGGAGAATTCGGGACGCGAGCGCACGTCGGCATTTGCGTATGCGGTCGGCTGGACGCAGCACACCGTTGGCGTCCAGTACATCCGCACGGCGGGCATCGTCCAAGCGTTGTTAGGCAACATTGGGCGACCAGGTGGCGGGATCATGGCGCTGCGCGGGCACGCCACGATTCAGGGCTCGACGGACATCGCGACCCTGTACAACCTCCTCCCGGGGTACCTCCCTGCGCCGAGCGCGCAGTTGCGCGAGCACGACACGCTGACCGAGTATCTTGCGCGCGAAATGCCGACGACTGGTTGGTGGGCGAACGGGCGCAAGTACACCGTGTCGTTCCTCAAGGCGTGGTACGGCGATGCGGCGCGCGAGGATAACGAGTGGGGGTATCAGTTGTTGCCCAAGAGCGTCGGCGACCACTCGCACATGCCGATGTTCACGGCGATGCACGAGGGCGTGATCAAAGGGTTCATGGCGTTAGGCCAGAATCCCGCCGTCGGTGGGCAGAACGCCGTGTATCAGCGCGCCGGACTCGCCAAGCTCGAGTGGCTCGTCGTGCGCGACTTATTTTTGACCGAGACGTCGGAGTTCTGGCGTGCACCGGATATTACGGCGCCTAACGAGATTCAGACCGAGGTGTTCTTTTTGCCGGCAGCGAGCGTGCCGGAGATGGACGGCTCCTTTACGAATACGCAGCGGTTGGTGCAGTGGCATGAGCGCGCGCTGCAGCCTCCAGAGGACTGTCGCAGCGACATCTGGTTCACGCACCAGCTGGCGAAGCGGCTGAGACAATTGTATGGCGCACCAGTTGTTGCCCCGGGGGGGCCCCCCCACCGGGAAAATACCGCCGACTCAACGCGTGCACCTAACCAATCGACCGCGCCCCCGACCGATCCATTCCTCGCGCTCACCTGGGACTTCGACGAGGACGAGCATGGCGAAGCCCGCGCCGTCTCCATCCTCAAAGAGATCAACGGCTACACCGTCGCTGATCGCGGACCCATTAAATCATTCGCCGATCTCAAAGACGACGGATCGACAGTCTCTGGGGGCTGGATCTACACCGGCGTCTATCCGGAAGAAGGCGTCAACAAGGCCGCCGCGCGCGTCGGCGATGACTGGGTCTCCATGGGGTGGGGATTCGCCTGGCCCGCCAATCGCCACATCCTGTACAACCGCGCAAGCGCCGACCCCGCCGGCCGTCCATGGTCCGAACGCAAGAAGTACGTCTGGTGGGACGACGCGCAGCGCCAGTGGGTTGGCTTCGACGTGCCGGATTTTCCTGTCAGCAAACCGCCTAACGCGCGAGGCACCTGGTCGCGCGGTGGCATCGACGCGCATGACGGCGACGCCCCCTTCATTATGAAGCCGGATGGCAAGGCGTGGCTCTTTGCTCCCAGTGGACTGATGGATGGCCCGCTGCCGACGCATTACGAACCGTGGGAAGGGCCCATTGCGAATCCGCTCTATCCGCAGCGACAGAATCCGGTCGCTAAAACGTTCAACGTCGTAGGGAACAAATACATCGATCCGGGGAGCCCGGACTTCCCTATCATCATCTCGACGTACCGCCTAACGGAACATCACCTAACGGGAGTTATGAGCCGCTGGGTGCCGTGGCTCGCGGAATTGCAGCCCGAGCTCTTCGTCGAGATCTCGCCGGAGTTGGCGCGGGAGCGTGGCGTCGAGAACGCGGGATGGGTCACGGTTTCGACGCCTCGCGGTGCCATAGAATGCAAGGCGCTCGTCACCAAGCGCCTGCGGCCGTTCGATATTCAAGGGCGCCGCGTACATCAAGTTGGGATGCCGTGGCACTGGGGATACCGCGGCATCGTCACCGGCGAGGTTGTGAACACTATCTCCGCGCTGATCGCGGACCCTAACGTCTCGATTCACGAGGCGAAGGCCTTTATGTGTCAGGTCGAGCCGGGGCGTCGAGCATTAGCCGTTAGGCAGCGGCTCACTGATGCGGCGAGTCCGCACGTGGGCCGTCGCGAACGCCAGGCCGCAGAGGCGCAGATTGATGCGGGAATCGAGCTGGCTTCCGGGGCGCGTTCGCTGGATGAGTTGCTGTACGCACCGCTGGATCAGCCGCATGGAGTGTATCATGCCTAACCATAGGTCTGAGGTCCGAGGTCTGAGGTCTGAGGTAACGCCCTCCGACGCTCTTGCGCAGACCTCGACCCTCAGACCTCGGACCTAAATTGGCAAAAGGCTTCTACACCGACACGACCGTTTGTATAGGCTGCAAAGCCTGTCAGGTCGCTTGCCATCAATGGAACAACCTTCCAGCAGAGCAAGGCGGGAAGCGTGACCTAACGGGTGACTCGTACGACAACACGGGCCACCTCTCCGCGCTCAACTGGCGCCACGTCAAGTTCATCGAGCAGTTCCCCGACGACCGCCAGCAAGATGGATTCTTGAAAGGCTCGCGCTGGCTCATGATGTCGGACGTGTGCAAACACTGTGTGCGCGCGCCGTGCCTCGAGGTCTGCCCGACCGGCGCGATCATCCGCACCGAGTTCGATTCGGTGTTCATCCAGCAAGACGTATGTAACGGTTGTCGCGCGTGCGTCAGTGCGTGCCCGTTTGGTGTCGTCGACATGGGGGACGACGGGAAGGCGCACAAATGCACGTTATGCTACGACCGCTTGCAGCACGGTCAGGAGCCCGCGTGCGCGCAGGCGTGCCCCACTGACTCGATCCGGTTCGGCGATGTCGACGAACTGATGACCTACGCCGATCAACGTGTCGCCAACCTCCAGGCACAAGGCATCAACGCGTATGTCTACGGCAAGGAAGACATACTCGGCGGGCTCAACGCGTTTTACGTCCTGGTTGACGAGCCGCACGTCTACGGCTTGCCAGAGAATCCACAGATGGCCTCAGCGAATGTTGCGGACGGGTTCGCCTGGAGCGGGTTAGCGGCGGCAGCGCTCGCAGCCACCGGCGCGGTGGCGTTCCGCAAACAGCGCATGGAGCAAGTCGCTGCTGAGGAGCCCAAGAGCGAGGAGCCAAGTGCCTAACGCGCCGCACTGGGGCTGGTACATCATCCTGTACTTTTACTTGGGCGGGCTGGCGTCCGGATTGTACTTCATCGGCACGATCGCCAGCCTCGCCGGGGACCCACGTGATCGTGCGATCACACGCTTCTGCTTTCTTGCTGTTTTTCCACTCGTTGTAGCCTGCGGATTCCTCCTGATCATCGATCTCGGTCAGCCGCTGCGGTTCTGGCACATGCTCATTCAGTCAGAACGTGTGCCGCTGCCAATGTTGAAATACTGGGTGCCGATGTCGCTCGGGTCGTGGGTGCTGGCGATCTTCGGGCTTTTTGCCGTCACGGCGTTCGTCGCAGCACTCGTCGACAGTGGTCGCCTAACGAATGGACGCGCGGTTCGTGTTTGGCATTGGGCGCGGTCGCGTCCGCGTGGAGTGCAGGTGGCGTGGCTGATCGTAGGACTTCTCTTCGCTCTCTTTTTTGGTGGCTACACTGGCGTGCTGCTTGTGGGAACCAACGTCGCGCTCTGGCAGCATGCGCAGCTCCTTGGCGCTCTGTTCCTCTTTTCTGCGGCTTCGACGGCCTATGCGCTCCTCATCTTCGTGTTGCGTCGGCGCGGTGAGTCCGAGTCGGCTACCTCTATACTGAAGCTCGAGGCAGCAGATCGCTGGGTCATCATCCTCGAGCTCCTGACGATCGTGATCATGTTGATCATGCTTGGCGGCGTCGCTCGCCCGCTCATCACTGGCGGCTTCGGCTTGCTCTTCTGGCTCGGCGTGGTAGGACTCGGCTTGTTGTTCCCGCTGGCGCTCCCGTATTTGCGATCGAGCGCCTTCGCGCGACGACCGTTGTTAGGCGCGAGTTGCGTCCTCGTTGGTGGCCTTCTCTTGCGCTTCGTCATCATTATGGCGCCGCAGTGGCCCAACATCGCGTTGTGGCAGTTGTGAGAACTGCAGCAGCCGCGCTCGTCGCGTTACTCGCCTGCTCTCCGGAGGCGACGCGCACGCGCGACGGCGGGCCTGGCGGGGACATCGGTAACAAACAAGTCGTCGAAGCCGAGCTTCCTAACGCGCAGCCCGCGGACACGACGCTCATGCCCGGGAAAGCGCCGGCGCCGGTCACGCGTTTCGAGAAGGGGGGGGAGGCGAAGTGACGAGCGCGAAATCCATTGCGGCGCTCGAGCTGGACGAGACGGTCCCTCGGTCTCTCTCACTGGCGCTACACCGGCTGCGCTCAGTCTACCAAGCCGCGCGCTTTTTCCACTCGGAATTGCCTAACGCGCGCGCAGATGTCAAGTGGGCGAGAATACGTCTCGCCGAGGGAATTCCCGCTCTTGCCGGAGAGTGGTTTCTCGAGTGGATGCGGCTCGACAGTATTGTGTACGCGCTCATTGCCGTATACGAGGCCGGACCTAACGACAGTGCCAGCTCCGCTGTTCGGCGTGATGTGGACTTTTTGGTCAGCGAAGTGGGTGAGCAGCAGCTCGTTGAAGCGGCGTTCGCCGGGGCGTGGGACGATCTCGCCAACGTACGCACGCCAGAGGGTGCTGAAACGCGTCAGGCAACGCTCAAACTCCTCGACTATGCGACGCGCCCGTCGCTCCAGTCGGCTGCACGAAGTTTGCGCGACGTGATAGCGGAATCAGGGTGGACGCGCGGCACCTGCCCATGTTGTGGCGCTCTCCCATTGCTCGCCGAGCTTCACTCGAAGAAAGACGCCCACGCACGCCTGCTCCGTTGCGGCCGCTGCGCGTCGTCGTGGAGCATCGAGCGGCTCGCTTGTCCCGCCTGCGGCGAGCGCGACCACGCCAAGTTGCGCTACCTCCATGTCGACGGTGAAGTCGAGCATCGCCGTGTCGAGTGTTGTACGACGTGCGGATTCTATGTGAAAGCTGTAGCGACGCTCGATGCGTTCAGCGACGAGAAGCTATTCGACGTCGATCTCGAGACGGTCGCGCTCGATGCGATCGCGCTCGAAGCCGGGTACCACCGGCGGAGTACCTAACGCAGCGGCCTTAAGGCGTCCGGTTGGACGTGCTGCGAGCGGCGAAGATCTCGCGTCCGCCGACTATCGTCCGCTCCACGCGAAGCTCGCGAATGCGCACAGGGTCAACCGTTAGGATATCGTCGCTCAGCACTGTGAAGTCGGCCACTTTCCCTGGCTCGATCGTCCCGCGCGACGTCTCGTCGAACGTGAAAAACGCCGACTCGATGGTGTGCATGCGCAGCGCCTCGACCACCGTGACAGCCTCGCTCGCGCCGCGCACCTTGTCGTCCCACCCGCGACGCGTCACCGCAGCATACATCGCCACGATCGGGCCATCCGATCCATAAGACACGCGGGTCCCGCGCTCGACGAGCGACGTGCTCGGATTCTGCGTCGCCTCACGCTCGGGAGTCAGCGCCTCCTCCGCATATGCGCCTAACGCGACAGTGAAGCCGGGCTGGCTTGCGACCATGATGCCGTGCCGTCGCATCTTCTCGAGAGTCGCCGCCGGTGGGAGCACTGATACGTGATGCAGGTAGTGGCGATGATTCGCGCGCGGGCGCTCAGAGAGGATCTTCTCCAGCTCGTCCACCACCATCACTGCAGCCGCATCGCCCATCGTATGAATCCCGAGCTGCCAGCCTAACTCGGGCGCTCGCTTAGCCACCGGATAAAACGCAGCGTTAGGAATTCGTTGTGCGCCAAAGAACCCAGGACGTCCCTTGTGCTCTTTGAGCGACCAGAAGACGGGCGCACTCAAGCCACCATCGATGCTCATCTTGATCGCGCCGACCTTGAGCCGATCGTTGCCGAAACCTGTGCGTAGACCCAGTCCCTCCATTAGCGCGATCGACTCGCGTATGCCCCGCTCGTGTCATCATACGTGTCGTGCCCGGGACTTAGGCGAATCTGCACCGTCATGCGCGGCAACTCTGCGCCATGCCGGTCATACAACTCCTGCAGCACTCGTAAGTCAGCCGGACCGACGCCGGCGACGTTTGAGACTCGTAATCCCTAACGACGCCATATGACCGAGAAAGGTCTTGTATCGCGCGATCGAACCATCAACACCGCTGCCAGCACCACCGCGCCGCCCGGCTGAGAGAGCCACGCGCTCGACAAGGCGCCGCGCCGCCTCCAGCACGCGTCCGTTAGGCTCTCCACGCGCGTCGCGAATGATCCATCCGCCTGGTGGATTCGGGGTGGCGCGCGTGATCTTGGCGAGCGCGAGCGCCTTCGAATTGAGCAGGAGCGTGTGTGGCCCCCGCGCGAGCGCCACTGGATGATTTGGTGCGGCGGAACCCAGCTGCCAGCGTGTCGGCACTTTCTGGTTAGGCCAGATCTCGCGCGGCAGCGAGCCGCGGATCCACTCGTTAGGTGGCGTCGACTCGGCGCGTTTGAATTGCAGGTAGCAGCTGCGCCATCGTCTCCACGCCGGTCAACCACTCTGGGACCGCGCCGATCATCCCACCTTTCCACTCCTGTAAATCCTCGCCGAGGTGCACGTGATTGTCGTAGAATCCCGGGATGACGGTCTTCCCGCCCATGTCGATGACACGCATCCGCGACGCGGCGAGACGGCGGATTTCGGCAGCCGTGCCGACGGCGATGATGCGGCCGTTGCGCACAGCAACCGCCTGCGCGTTCGTCCCCGCCGCGTTCAGCGTGACGAAGCGCCCGTTCGTATAGATGGCGTCTTGCGTGAGACCGCTCGCCGCTGGAACGATCTGCCCGAGGGCGAGCAGTAGGGAGCGACGAATCAACATACCAGCCTCTCAGGCGTGCCCAGTGTCGACGATACGCTCGGCTGCGACGCCTGTCAAAGTTGGCCGTGTGCGCTCATGGTGTGGCGTGGGGCAGCATCGTAGCTTGAGGCGCTACGAGCTCAGAGCTAAGGAATAGTTACTAGAGGTGTCGTATGCCTTCCCGCAGAGATTTCGTGAACACAAGCGCCGCTGCGTTCGGCGCTATGACGTTAGGCCCACTGACCCGGCTCCCGCACCGCAACCCGGCTCATCCCCGCGACGCGACGAGCGATCAGCAAGCGCCGCTCAACATCCTGATTCTTGGCGGCACTGGCTTTACAGGTCCGCATCAGGTGCGCTACGCGGTCTCACGCGGACACAAAGTCACGGTGTTCAACCGTGGCCGTCGTCAGGCAGATCTTCCAAAACCCGTCGAGCACCTGGTTGGCGATCGCATGACCGGTGACCTCGCGTCGATTCACAAAGCGAATCGTTCCTGGGATGTCGTCATCGACAACCCGACGACGTTGCCGTTCTGGGTGCGCGACGCCGGACAGATCCTCAAGGAGAAGACGAAACACTACATCTTCATTTCGACGATCTCGACGTACGCGCACTATCGCAGCGCCGGGATGGACGAGGACTACGAGCTCGCAGGGTACACAGGCACTGAAGATCCCCTAACGATCAAGCAAGCCACCGGCGGCCTGTACGGTCCGCTCAAAGTCTTATCGGAGAAAGAAGCCGAGAAGTGGTTTCCGGGAAAGGCGACTGTCATTCGTCCTGGACTGATCGTCGGACCAGGAGACGAGACCGACCGCTTCACATATTGGCCGCTGCGCGTCGAGCGTGGTGGCGAAATCGCCTCACCGGGGTCGCCCGACGACCCCACACAAGTCATAGACGCGCGCGATCTCGCCGAATGGACGATTCGCGTCGCCGAACAGCGCACGTTAGGCATTTACAATGCGACCGGGCCGCGCTCGCCGCTGAGTATGGCCGAAATGCTGTACGGCATGCGTGCGGTGCTACCGGGAAGCCACGACATCAAGTTCACCTGGATCCCCGCCGATTTCCTCACAGAGCAAAAAGTGCGCGGATGGTCGGACATGCCAACGTGGGTTCCCATGCGAGCCGACAACCAGGGGTGGGGAAGAGTAAGCATCGCTCGCGCGCTCGCGAAGGGCCTAACGTTTCGGCCACTGGCAGACACGACGCGCGACACACTCGCCTGGTTCAAAACGCTTCCCGCTGAACGCCAGGCAACCTTGCGCGCGGGACTCAAGCCGGAGCGTGAGACGGAAGTCCTCGCGGCCTGGCGTTCGCGGCCGCGCAGTTAGGCGATGCGCGAAGCGCCGCCAGCCAAGTCCCCGTTTGTCCGAGCCATCCAGCGTGTCGTCGACCTTCGCGAGGAAGAGGCGCGAGCGCTGGCCTGGTCGTGCGCCTACTTCTTCTTCGCCCTCTCGAGTTATTACATCATCCGCCCCCTACGCGATGCGATGGGCACCGCGGGCGGCACACGTAACCTGCAGTGGCTCTTCCTCGGCACGATGACGGCGATGCTGCTCGTGCATCCGCCATTTGGGGCGCTCGTTGCGAAGCTGCCGCGCCGCAAATTTGTTTCCTACGCCAACCGCTTCTTCATTTCGAACCTCGCGGTTTTCTACGTGTTGTTGCGCGTCTTGCCGGAGACGCGCCTCGTGTGGGTCGGACGTGCGTTCTTCATCTGGGCAGCGGTCTACAACCTGTTCGTCATCTCGGTTTTCTGGTCCGTCATGGCGGATTCCTGGTCCACGCCCCAGGGGAAACGCCTCTTCGGGTTCATCGGTGTCGGTGGCACGTTAGGCGGCATCGTCGGCTCGCTCATCACGACCGTGCTCGCCGAGCGGATTGGCGTGATCAACCTGATCCTCATTTCGGCCGTGCTCCTGGAGCTGAGCACACAAGCCATGCTGCGGGTCACAGCGGCGGCGGCGGCGGCGGCGGCGGCGCAGTCACAGAGTCCTGCACAGCGAGAAGACAAGGAGCGTGTGATCGGGGGGGGCGTGTTGGCCGGCATTGCCCACGCGGCTAAATCGCCGTACTTGTTAGGTATTTGCGTGTACATGTTGCTGTACACGTTCGGTTCGACTGTTCTCTACTTCCAGCAGTCGGGAATCGCGGAATCCACGTTCACCAACTCGGAACTGCGCACGGCATTCTTCGCGCGCATCGATCTAACTGTCAACGTGCTCACCGCGCTGACGCAGATGTTCCTCACCGGGCGCCTTGTGAAGCTCCTCGGCGTGCCGATCACGCTTACACTACTTCCCGCGCTCTCGGTGATGGGGTTCCTCGCGCTCGCCGCGTTCCCCGTGCTCGCCGTGTTGGTGACATTCCAGGTGCTGCGTCGCGCCGGCGAATACGCTGTCGCCCGCCCAACGCGCGAGTTGCTCTACATCGTCGTGCCGCGCGAAGATAAGTACAAGGCGAAGAACCTCATCGACACATTCGTCTATCGCGCTGGTGATCAGCTCGCCGCATGGTCGATGGCACGACTTACAGCGGTCGGTTTTGCAATGGCCGGCACGGCGCTGGTGGCCGCGCCGCTGGCGTTGGCGTGGCTCGGGATCGGCTGGTGGCTCGGAAAGCAGCAGGAGGCGAAAGCGAAAGAGCCGGTTCCCATTGCAAAGGCAGCCTAACTCCGCACTCTGAGCCCTTTGCGCTTAGTGCACGGGATCAATCTCAAACGCGTCGTGCTCGGCGGCGTCGTGGCCGCGATTGCGCTGTGGCTCCTCGAGTCGGCCGCGAGCAGTCTCTATCTCAACAGGATGCAGTCGGCGCTTGTGTTGCACGGGATCATGCTCGAGCCGTCGATATGGTTGACAGTCATGAGTGTGGCGATCGCGCTGCTCACCGGCCTAACGATGGTCTTCATGTACGCAGTCGCGCGGTCACGGCTTGGCACTGGTGCCAGAACGGCGACGGTCGTGGCCTGCATCTTCTGGCTCGGCGGCTATGTGCCGTCGCTTCTCAGCTATGAGATGATCGGCATCTACCCGCGAACGATGCTGTACCAATGGGGCCTTGTGGGTCTTCTGGAGATGATCATCGCGGCGGTCCTGGGGGCCTGGCTCTATCGCGAGCCGGCGGCTGCCTAACGTGCACAGACGGCGCGGATGGATCTTGCTGCTGTCGCTTGTTGCCACGTTCGTCGCGATGCGCGCCTCTATGGCGGTCCGGCCAGATGCTGATTTCAACGTGGCAGGCCATAACATCCACCATCTTTTTACGGGCCTTCTAGTTCTTACCCTCTGCGGCATCCCCCTCGTGCTTGGCGTTAGGCGAGGTCGGCTCGGCGATTGGCTGACGGCGGGTTTTGGTGTCGGTTTGAGTCTCGCGCTCGATGAATGGGTGTACTTGATCGCGACGGACGGATCCAACGCGTCGTACTTGCTCCCTGTGTCTTTTTGGGGGGGCGTCATCGTGGTCGGTGCAGCGGTCTTGTACGCGGCAATAATTGCCTTCCGTAGCGCACGCAGCGGCGACTAATGTCGCATGATTGCGCTTGACCAAATTGGTCAACGCGGTCAGTTTCCAGTGTCGGGAGGTGTCAATGCCCTATTCCAAGAAGCCTCGCAAAAAGCCGTTGCAAGTTTCCGAGCCCGTGAGCCTGTACGACGCAAAAACGCATCTGTCTGAGCTCGTCGATCGCGCGGCCGATGGCGCCGAAATTGTGATTGCTAAATCAGGAAAGCCGAAGGCGCGCCTGGTACCGCTGGCAAAGCGCGACCTCAAGAAGCGGCGCATTCCGGGGAAGGAGAGGGACGAGATTTGGATTGCTGAAGACTTCGACGCGCCGCTGCCGCCGGAAGAACTCGCCCGCTGGTACGACGACATCAAATGAAGCTGCTTTTTGATTCTGGCGCGCTGCTGCACTGGCGCGCCGGATCTCTGAAACCCGCCGGGACTAAGGCGGTGCGACGGGCCGAGGAGGTGTACGTCAGCGCCGTCACAGCTGCAGAGATCTCCATCAAGTCAGCGTTAGGCAAACTCCGCTTTGTCCGTTCCGTCGAGGACGCCATATCACAGTACGGCTTCGTCGAGTTACCTGTCAGCGTCCGGCACGGCGATCGCGTCGGCTACCTCCCGAGGCATCATGGCGACCCGTTCGATCGTATTCTGATCGCTCAGGCCATTGAAGAGGGTCTCACGATCCTAACGAGCGATCGCGTCTTCGAGCTGTATCAGGTCTCAGTCGAGTGGGTGTAAGCGTGGCTCGCACGCGCGTCAAAATCTGCTGTATGGGATCCATCGACGAGGCGAACATGGCGATCGCCGCCGGCGCGGACGCCATCGGTCTCGTTTCAGCCATGCCAAGCGGTCCAGGCCCGATCGACGAAGAACTGATCTGCCGGATCGCAGCGTACGTCCCCCGCGCGGTTGGCACATTTCTCCTCACACCGCTTACCGCAGCGGACGCGATCGTCGCCCAGCACGAGCGCTGCCTAACCAGCACTATCCAGCTCGTCGACTTCCTGGACGACGGCGCGCACCAAGCCATCCGCCGAGCCCTTCCCGGCGTGCGTCTCGTCCAGGTCATTCACGTTGGCGACGACTCGTCAATCGATGAAGCCAAGGATGTCGCGCCTTTCGTCGACGCCATCTTGCTCGACTCCGGGAATCCGCAGCTCGCGATCAAAGAGCTCGGTGGAACAGGACGGACGCACAACTGGGAGGTCAGCACCAAGCTTGTGCGTGCAGTCGACGTTCCGGTATTCCTCGCGGGTGGTCTCCGTGCCGACAACGTGCAACGTGCGATTGGGCAGGTGCAGCCATACGGCGTCGACGTCTGCTCAGGTGTGCGTACTGACGGAAGGCTCGACAAAGCAAAGCTCGACGCCTTCATGGCGGCCGTGCGGTCTGCCTAACGCGCTTTTATTTGAACCGCTAGCTGTGAACCGCCACCACTTCCGGATGTGACAGACAACTGCGGATTGAACGAATTCGATTCCGTCGACGCGCGAAGCTCCGCCTACGAGCCCGGTCTAAGCACCATGTGTTTGACGCGTCGACTCCGCTGCCCCCTGCCCCCCTCGGAGCAATGCAACTGGATCCGTTCCATCCGTCTGATCCGGATTGTAGTTGCTCTTGAAGTATTCGCATAAGGCGAACTCGAGGTCTTGATTATCCAATCGTCGCGCGTAGCGTCTCCGCCAACTCACTTGTTGGGAGGGGCGCATGCCACCGATCAGGCTGCTAGCGATTGCTGTTCTCGTCTCCGCGCCGTCTGGTGTAGTCGCCCAAGGCGTCACGACATCCGCGTTGCACGGCGTTGTCACTGGCGAAGACGCCGTCGCGATCTCACGTGCGAACGTCGTGGCGATGCACGTGCCGAGTGGCACACAGTATCGCGCGTTGACAACGACGTTAGGCGCGTACAACCTTCCCAACCTCCGCGTCGGCGGTCCATATCGCCTAACCGTAACACTCCTCGGTTACGAGCCGCAGACGCGCGATAGCCTCTTCCTCGAGCTCGGCCAGACACTGCGGCACGACTTTCGCCTCGTGCGTCGCGCGGTGCAGATCGCGGGTGTGGCAATTACCACAGATCGCGACCCGACGCTCAACGCGGGGCGCACCGGCGCGGCTACTTCCATCGCTCCGGAGTTGGTGATCGCCGTCCCCTCCATCAAACGCAGCACCCGTGACCTCACGCGCCTCGACCCACGGAGCGACGGAAACTTCTCCTTCGGCGGACGCAACTGGCTGTACAACAACATCTCGCTCGACGGTTCTTACTTCAACAACCCGTTCGGGCTGGATGACCCCGCACCAGGCGGTCAGACGAACGCGGAACCCGTTCCCTTTGATGCCGTCGAGCAGGTGCAGGTCTCGCTCGCGCCGTTCGACGTTAGGCAGGGAGGCTTTACAGGGGCGAATATCAATACAGTGACGAAGAGTGGGACGAACACGTTCCGCGGCGCCATTTATTCGTTCGTGCGCAATGACGCACTGCAGGGGAACAAGGTGAGCGGCTCGGAAGTCGTCGCGAATCCCGACCTCAAGTTTCTGCAGTCGGGTTTCTCCCTCGGCGGGCCGCTCGTGCGCAACAAGCTCTTTTTCTATTTGAATGCCGAGATCGAGCGCACCGAGGATCCAGGAACGAACTTCGTCGCAAGCCGCGGCTCGCCTGGGTTCGGGATCGCACGCGTGCGCGCCTCCACAATGGACTCGATCCGCGCGCGGCTCGCGACATACAACTACGAGACAGGCCCGTACGAGGGATACATCCACGAGACGAACAACGACAAACTGCTCCTCAAGCTCGACTGGAATGCGAGCGACGCACACACCGCCACGTTCCGCTTTAACTACCTCGACGCCACGCGGGACCTTCCCCCGCATCCGTTTGTCCTGAGCTTCGCGAACACGGGACGCGGACCTAACGAGGCGAGCTTGCCATTCTTCAATTCAGGGTATGCCATCAACAACAAGCTTCAATCGTACGCCTTTGAGGTGAATTCGCGCTCCAGCGGTCTCGCTAACCGATTCTTCGCGAGCTACAACCGCTTCCGCGATCACCGATCTCCATTTAGCGCGGATTTTCCGACGATCGAGATCGGCGAAGGAGGGGTCACCTACACGACAGCGGGACACGAGCCGTTTTCGATCCACAATATCCTGGACCAGGATGTCTGGCAGTTCACCGACAACCTCAGCTTCTTCCGCGGGAGTCACGTCTTCACGTTAGGCGCGAACTATGAATCGTTCAACTTTTTCAACTCGTTCAACATCTTCCGGCACGGTGTCTTTTTCCTTCCACCAGCTACCGGCATCGGCACGACGTTCTCGTCGCTGAATGAGTTCTTTACACTGACGAATCCCAACAATCCAAACAGAGTCAATTTCAACTCGCTGATCGGCACGGGACCATTCAAAGGCGAAGTGATCGACGTCAGCCAGCTGTCGCTGTATGCACAGGATGAATGGCTCACGACGGATCGCCTCAAGCTTACCTATGGCGTCCGCGTCGACTTCCCGATCTACGGGACGGAGCCGATAGACAATCCGTTCTCGCGCGGCTTGGAAGCGCTGGACGAGAATCGTCAGACCGAAGTGGTCGACCAGAGCAAACTCCCAGGGTCGACGCCGCTTTTTTCGCCGCGCGTCGGCTTCAATTGGAATGCGCGCGGCAACCGCGAGACGCAGCTACGCGGTGGTACAGGGATCTTCACTGGACGCGTCCCGTTCGTCTGGGTGGGGAATGTCATCTCTAACCCCGGTGCGAATCCGAACCTGTTTCCAACTGGTCCCCAGCGCGCCACACGCAAGGGCTCCACGCTCGCGCAATCGTTCGACCTCAACGCGATGGATCCCGACTTCAAGTTCCCGCAAGTTTGGACAACTGACCTCGCCGTCGACAATCAGCTTCCAAGCGGCTGGTTAGGCACCGTTGAGCTCATCTACGGCAAGGACATGAACGCCGTCTTCATGCGCAATGCGGATCTCATCGCGCCTGTGCGGACGTTGCCGGACGGGCGCCCGTTCTACGGCGGGTTCGGCAACAATGAGCTCAACTCTGACGGTGGTGCCGGCATTTACGTGATCGACAACACCGACGAAGGGTACTCCTTCAACGCGACAGGGCAGTTGCGCGGCACGTTAGGCGGCTTCGAGACAATGCTCGGCTACAGCTACACCCAAGCGAAGAACAACCTCAAGTCGACTGAGATCGCGAGTGTACTCTGGCAGAATCAGCCCGTGCAGGGTGACCCGAACAAGCCGGAGCTGAGTTGGTCGGAGTTCGGGCAGCAACACCGCTTCATCGGCAGTGCCACGTATAACAAGTCATGGTCCACCGCGCTCAGAACACAGGTCGGGCTTGTCTTCGAAATGTCGCAAGGAAATCGTTTCGGCGGCGCCGGCGGAAATCGCTACTCGTTCATTTACTCCGGTGACGTGAACGGCGACGGGTCTGGTGGCAACGATCTGATTTACATCCCACGCGATCAGAGCGACATCATCCTGGAGACTTATACAGACGGGGGACGCACGATCACAGCGCAAGAGCAATGGACTCGCTTGGATGCGTTTATCCGGCAGGACAAGTATCTGAACGATCACCGCGGTACGATCGCCGAGCGGTTCGGTGCTCTCAATCCGTGGTACAGCAACCTTGACCTGCGCGTCCTGCAGGACTTTGCTGTGCCCACCGCGGGCACTCGGCACGCGTTCCAATTGACGCTCGACGTGCTGAACGTTGGCAACTTGATCAACTCTGACTGGGGCGTGCGCAAAGTCGCGAGCCCGGCGGCGACGTCGCCGCTCCGTCTCGTTAGGTTCAACGCCGCCGGTGCACCTGTGTTCAACTTCACTGGTCCGTCGGCGACGTTCATCGACGATCCGGGGTTGTTCTCTCGTTGGCGCGCGCAGCTTGGTTTGCGCTACTTCTTCAACTAAGTCGTCAAGATCAAATGGATGACGCGCACGCGATCGTCTGGCGACGCCAGGACTTGCCCGGTCTCGAATACGCCAAGCTCCTAACGGTCGACGGCGAATGGTACCTAACGGGAACTGTCATCATCGTGGAGGACGCGGTTCCGTGCGAGTTGCGTTACCGTGTCGTCTGCGGTCAGGACTGGCGCACGCATAGCGCCGACATCCGCGGCACGTTAGGTGTACAGCCTGTGAGTATTCAGATCGCTAACGATCCGCAGTTGGGTTGGGCGATGAACGGCGGCTTGTGTGCGGGTCTCGATGGGTGCATCGACATCGATCTCGCGTTCACCCCAGCGACGAATACGCTCCCTATCCGTCGGCTCGGACTCGCCATCGGACAGAGCGGCGACGTGAGTTGCGCCTGGTTGCGCTTTCCTGAAATGTCGCTCGAGCGTCTGCACCAGACCTATCATCGCACGGGCGCGTCGACGTATCGCTACGAGAGCGCCGGCGGAACGTTTACGCGCGACCTGACCGTTAACGACACCGGCATGGTCGTGGACTATCCGGGTTTATGGCGCAGCGTCGCACAACGCGCGGATTGACCTTGGATCAATTGGGGTCAGACTCGCTTGATCCGCTGCTGCGTTCATCGACTCTGACCCCATTGATGTGTTGCTATTGCGAATTAGGATAGACTTGGAAGCTCTTCGTCGAGCTTTGGCCGGCTACGTCGAAGACCGTTAGGAGTGGATTGCCTAACGCGGTCGCTCGTGGCGACGCGAATACTGTGATCTTATTGCGTCGGTTGCGCGAAACTTCTCCTCGCCCGCCCGCATTGAACCCACGAACGTGGCTGCCCGTTGGGCAGCGCCGGCAACGTTGCCTGATCCCGCGGTGTCTTCTCCGGATCCTCTGACGCCGCGTACATCATCATCGCCGCGATCGTCGCGTTCTGCTTCAAGTCATCGAAGACGATCTTGTCGTACGTGTCGCGGTTCGTGTGCCACGTGTACTGACGATACTCATCGTAGTGCGACTGAAAGCGAAACGCCGGGGCGGAGCGACAGATGAATGCGGTGTGATCGCTCCCCATGTTGATCTGCCCGCCGGGCACGACGAACTTCACGCTGTCGGTCAAGTCACCAGGGAGCTGCGCCCACCACTTCGAGAGGTTCACGCCAGCCTTTGCGAATCCGCTCGCCTCGAGATACTCCACGCGCCACGTTCCGTTGTCCTGATTAAACAGCGCCTGCAACCCGGCGACGATGTCCGGGTGATCTTCACCGAAGGCGAGCGAGCCGATCAAGCCGAGCTCTTCCCCGCCCCAGTGTCCGACGAGAATCGTGCGCTTGGGATTCGGATACGCTGCTTTCAGAATGCGCATCGCCTCGAGCATCATGATCGTACCAGTCCCGTTGTCCGTCGCCCCAGTCGCTGCTCCCCAGCTGTCGAGATGCGCTGAGAGCATCACGTACTCGTTAGGCCTCTCCGTGCCTTTGAGTTCGGCGACGACGTTGAACATCGGCACTTCCTGCGGCGTCGATTGCGCGTCGGCGGTAAAGCGGATGCGTGGCCCCTGATTGTTCGTCGCGAGACGGTGCAACAGACCGTAATCCTCGCAGGAGATGTCGAAGGACGGGACACGTTCTGACTGCGCGGCGAAGACTTTGTTGACGCCCCAGCCATTGGACCAGTTGAGCGATCCAATGCCCGCGACGCCCGCCGAGTCGAGACGAGAGTACGCGGCGCGGAATCCTTGCGGTTGTGGCGTGTTAGGCGGCGCAAGCGCCCGCAACCGCGCGGATGCCTGCGTCACGTTCTCCGTGCGGCGCTGATTGAGACGCGTGACAGTGGCCGCTCTCGCTAGGCGCTGGAGCTCTTGCGGTGCTCGGCACATGAGCTCGGCGGCTGACGATAGCACGAACTTGCCGCGGATTGTGCCAAGCCATTGCCTAACGGCAGCTTCGTCGGCGAGTTGCGGGATGATAACGACTTCAGCGTCGATAGGTCGGTTGTTCGTCCCAACGCTCCACGAGAGCAGCTCCACGTCGAGGACTTGTGTGCGCGGCGCCGTCAGCGTCATGTGGAAGTCACCCGCGCGCCAACCGCGCCATGTGCCGTAGCGTTCACGGCGCACCGTGATCCCCAATCCATTATAGGTGCGCTCGAGCCACGCACTCGCGGCCTCAAAGCCCGGTGTCCCCGAGAGGCGCGGGCCGATCGAATCCATGAGGACTTGGGCGAGCCGCTCGGTGTGAGAGGAGTCCATGCCGAGCCGCCACATGCGGCGGATGACTTGGTCGTCGCTGCGAAAGCTCTGGGAGTGAGCGACCGTCGGAAGCGTCGCGAGCGCTACGAGCGTCAGACGAAGCACTGAGTTGCGCATGATTCGGTTGGGTAGGTCAGCAGGGAGCATACTTCGAATGCAGTCACATGTGAAGTTTGCGTCACCCTACCGCCTACCCGATCCGAAGCCGCAGCTCACCACACTGCCAAGGGCCCCCTGCGGCATTCGGCTCTCCAATCGATAGACGTTAGGCTGCGGAGTCGGGCAGCCGCTTATGGACGCGGCCGTACGACGAGCCTAACCGGTAATGTCGCGCGGCTGGTTGGAGCATTGCGCGCTGCCACGTTGTCGTACGCGAAGCTGAAGCGTACCTGCGCCTCATATGTCCCCGGCAGCAACGTGCTCACCCGGAAATTCAGCGCCGCGTACCCGCTGCCTGCATTGAAGCGGCCGACAATCACAGCTGCCGATCCCTGCTCGAGCGTTCGCGACAGCAGGAAACTGTCGAAGCTTGGCCAGTCGACCCCTGACGTCATCTCAACATTCCCGATTACGGCCCACGCGCAGCGATCCGTCACTCGCAGAATTTCCGGACAATTAGGATCGACGAATTTGATCATCCGCCAGTCGGGCGCCTTCGATCCTTGTACGTAGTCAATCACGACGGCTTCGGGGTTGAGGGCTACCGATGCTGTCGGAGTTTTCGTGATTTCCAGAACAACGGACCATTCCAGGACGTTCGAGTTGGGCGATGACGCCGAGACGAAGCCTATGTACCTCCCGACAGGCGAACTCCCAGGGTTTGCAATGACTCTGACCGTTGCGGACGCTGCATTCGTTCGACTCGGTGAAACCGAAAGCCACTTTCCGCCGCCGTACGTGCGAGTCTTGACGGTGATTGGGGAAGAAGAGCTGACTAGATCGAGCACGTGTGGGGACGGCATGAAGCGACTCCCCTCCATGTAACCAAAATGGATGTCGCCATAATCGGTTGGGGAAACATCGGGACCGGTTATGTCACTCTCGCAGGCGATCACGCTCGCCGCGGCGAGTACCCAGATGGAGTTGTAGCGCATGGGGGGCTCCGGAAAGATGCGGCACGCTGCCGCTGCCTAGGTGCGAGGCCCCTTCCGAATTCTGACAGCGAAGGATCCATGTAAGGAGATCAACTTCGCGCGATCTGCGACGGACCGATCGCCTTACGTGGCGCGGCGGCGCTCCGAGCGCATCGTCTCAGCGCTGTCCGAGCTGACGCTCCCTAGATCAACCATCTTCTTGGGATTCAGCCTAACGCGGTACGGCTCTTCCACCGCGTAGTAACGGTACTCTGCGAAAGGCAACCCGCTTGCCGCGAACAAGCAGAACATGTGCGGCTGTCGGTAGAACTCGTCACCAGTAAGGTCGTAGTCGACGATATGGTCGTAAGGCACGCGTCCAACCTCGAACGCGCGGATCACTTTGTAGCGCTCCGCATCGAACGCGAAGCCTACCGGTATCGGCGCCCACGTCTCCTCCTCTGACAATGCCACGTCGACCGACGATAGGATGACCTCGATTCCGTCGTGATAGAAGTCGTACGTGCTGACCTCGAACCACCCACGAGCAATGCCTAGCCTCGCTTCTATCTCTGGGTACGAGTCATCGTCAATCGACCGCAAGATGAGCTTCGCGTGCTTGAACTTTTCGAACGGTCGCGACGCGCTACGCGGTCGGGCGACAGCGGGTTTCACGAAGTCGCGCGTCATGCGTTGCTTGAGCTGAACGCGGCGGCGGATCCCGCGGACTTTGAGATGCCAGCGCTTGAACGACGAAACCCCGAAGTACGCAAAAAGCAAATCGGGTCGCTCTGCGTACAACCGCTTCTCGAGATCAACTCGTGCCCAGACGCTCACGTGATTGATGCCGCGCTGCGTCGCAACATGACGCAGCTCTTCGATCGCGGCCTGCGAGACGTCCGACGTCGTAATCATTAGTAGTACGTCGGGTATTCGATCCGGGTCGCCAAGCATCGCGATCGCGGATTGAGCGAGCGAAGCACCCCCGCCGTCCTCCGCGTGGTTGATCTTTATCCACCACGTTCGCTGCACGCCTTTGCCAGCGTCTTCGCGCCCTATGAATTCTGGGTCACTCGGGCTGGACCGCCCGCTCGCACGCCGCAGCGATAACCAAGCGGCGGCCGGAAACACCAAGCTCGCGACTAGATCCGACAGCCTTGTCGAATCGAGCGTGCTGAGTAGCAAGCGACGCTGCCGGCGGTTGGAGTCAGCCATCCACAAACCGTGAAATCGTTAGAGATCCTTAACGCGACAGCTGCAAAAACGCAGCGTGAGATAAGGTATGCCCACTGCGGCGCCCCCCGCCACAACGGTTTTACCTCACAGGGCATACCCGGCCCAACATTGGATGCGTATTATATGCGCCCCGTGTGATCTAGGTCACCAGGGAGACGGCTGGTAATGGAACACGACGCGCGCACTCACGATTGTAGAGCAGACTGAGCGCTCGCTGTGGTCTGATGAGAAATGTGGGGCGGAGGAGCATGGCCACCGGGACCCAAACCGGCGCTGACGGTACATCGAGAGTTCGCATCTGTCCGGCGTGCGGCACGCGCTATCCCCCGATGACGCGGTTTTGCGCGTCCGACGGACAAGTGCTGCGCGACGAGGGGAGCCAAGACGATTGGCTCGTCGGCAAACTCGTTGCCGATCGCTACTACATCGAACGCCAACTCGGCGTCGGTGGAATGGGCGTGGTTTACCTCGCACAGCAGGTCTACATGTCGCGCCGCTGCGCGCTCAAGGTGCTGCGTCCCGAGTTTTTGAAGAACACCGACGCAGTGGGACGCTTCGCGCGCGGCGCGCAGAACGCGTCGCGGATTTCGCACCCTAACGTGGCGGCTGTCTACGATTTTGGTGAGATCGAAGGTGAGTCGATGTATCTCGCTATGGAGTACGTCGACGGCGAATCGTTAGGCTCCGTGTTGGAGGCTACTGGAAAGCTGCCGATCGCCCGAGTGGCGACGATCATTTCTCAGGTCGCGTCGGCGCTCAAAGCTGCGCACGAGCTTGGAATCGTTCACCGAGATCTTAAACCCGACAATATCATGATCACGCGATCCGGCGAATCGGCCGATCTCGTGAAAGTCGTAGACTTCGGCATTGCGCGAGCGATTCTACAGGAATCGCAGGACGTGACGAGCAGCGGCATCTCGATCGGGACGCCTGCGTACATGAGTCCTGAGCAGATCACCGGCGACAAAGTCGATCCTCGATCAGACGTCTATTCCTTGGCGCTGGTGACGTACGTGATGCTCGCCGGTTCGCTGCCGTTAGGTGCCGAGCCATTGGATCTCGCGGTGCGCTTCCTGCAAAAGCCGAAACCGCTGCGCGAGCTAGATCCGTTGACCGAGTGGCCGGACGAGCTGCAGGGGGTGCTGGACCGCGCGCTCGCTTGGGATGCCGCCGATCGGCATGAAAACGTGCAGCAGTTCGCGCGGGAGCTGATCGATGCGCTGCGCAACTGGCAGCCGGCAGACATTGCGTCGTCACTCTCCTCGCTCACAATGCTGGGGGCCGACGTCACGAGCGCGTTGCCGCCGGACATGATTGTGCGCTGGGCGACACCGCAGCTGGAGCAGCCGGCGCTTGCGGCGACGGGAACGCGCAGCGGCAAACGGCGGCGGCTGGTCATGGCCGGGAGTGGTGCTCTTGTAGTCGCCGCGTTAGGTACGATCGCTGTTCTGACCCTGATGAATCGCGCAGAAACAGCCCGTAAACAGGTAACAGCCGCTGAGCCGACGCCGCTGAAGGTCGACTCGGCCGCTCGCGCACTCAGTGCTCTCGCGTCTAAGGTCGAAGGGAATGTGCAGGCTGTGGCGCCAGTGGCTGAGCCAGAACGCGGCGCACCGGCCTCGCGCAATTTGACGGCAGCGACGAACCGCCCGTCCGCGCGCCAGCTGGCTGAGGCCGGGGTACGGCCGTCAGTAGGTAACGAGTCAGCTCCCGCTGCCGACTCAACGACATCGCACACGAAGGCTCCAGATAGCGTCGTTGCACCGGCGGTGCTCCCAACAACAGGCGTCATCCGCATTGGAACGCCCGCCATGCTTGGCGCGGCGTTGTACATGAACGGCGAATTGGTCGGCGTCCTGGCGGGGCTGCGGAACTTCACAGTCCCTGCGGGACCACTGCGTTTGCGACTGCATCTCGAGCAGTGTCGTGACTGGGATTCAACTGTGATGGTCGGGCGAGGCGATACCGTCGTTGTCGGTACGCGGCGACCGGCTTGCGCACCTTAGCCGGAGGGGATGATGCGAGTTGTAGCTGCTGCTAGCGTGTCGCTTTTTGCGGCGAACGTTGTACTGGCACAATCGGCCGACCGGTCTGCAACGCGCGAGATGTTGGACCGTGGACGCGCAGCGCTGAACGACCTGCGCTACCAGCGCGCCGACAGCATCGCCAGAGACGTGCTGTCACTCGGGATGCTTCCGCGACCAGCTCGCGTGGAAGCGTTGCAGCTTATCGCCGCTGCTAATTATCCTGAGTTAGCTGTCGAGCAGCGGATTGCACCCGCGCGATCAGCAATCGCACAGCTATTGAGCCTGGACCTGGCCCTAACGATTCCACGCGAGCTGTCATGGACGGGGCTCGATTCGCTGTATCGTGATGTGGTGGCAACAACGTATGCGACGTCGGTGCTGGTACGGCGCGAGAACCCAATCGCGGGAATAAACGGCACAGCGCTATTGCGCGTGCGCGCAAACCGGCCCTCTTCCTTCGCGCTGCGTGCTCGCACACGGGACGGTATCGAAGCCGTCCTCCTCGACTCTGTTTCGGGTGCCGTGGATACGACGCTCACGCTCCGAGTCGCGCGAGACGACAAACTGATTCTGCGTGGCGGAGAATACGACTTTATTGTCACCGCCGTAGATGTAGGTACCAAAGAGACAGTTGCTAAGACGTTTGATGGGGTGGCGCTCGTGCCGCCACTCGAGGCGCTGGCCGTTCCAGCGCGCGTCGATTCGACCGTGCTGCGGGCGGAGCGTACACGCCCGGAAAAGACAACGGGCATCGTCGCGGGAGTATTGCTGGGTGTTGCGACGATTGCGTTAGGCAAGGGACTCCGCGCGAGCGATCCAATTAAGAGCGACGGTGAGACGGACTCACGCTATACCGCGGCTGGTATTGTCATGATTGTCGGCTCGATCGCTGCGGCGTGGTACGACAAAGGGAGAGTGCTCGACAAAAACCGGGAGGCGAATCGCAAGATGGCGAGCGATGTGCTGACCCGTCAGCGCATCGCACGTGAAGAGAACCTCAGGCGCGCTGCTGAGTACCGCGCGAGCATCACACTCAATCCGGAGGGACGCTGATGCGCGCGACTCTATTCTGTTTCGCGGCGCTCTCTCTTATAGCCGCTGCGGCGAGCGCTCAAGGAGCTGATAGCGCAACGGCGTACACACGCACAGCGGAGTTCAGGTTCGGTGCATTGATGGCATCGACCAAGCGCGCGGCATCGGGGGCGACAGGCGCAGTCGCGCAAGCGCAGACGTCGCTCAAGGGCGTCGAGTTTCTGGCCCGAGCAACCGGAGGCGCGGCACTCGTTGCCCGGTACGAAACCGGGACACTCCCTGGCTCCAGCGCAAGCCCCGCCACTGGCAAGTTCGAGATCATTGACGGGCATGTCTTGTTAGGCGATCGCTCCTTGGCCCTCATTGCAGGATACATGCTGCGCACGTCGGCGCTGTCCGGCGACGACAAGCAGCTCGGACTCGCCCGAGCTGGTCTTCATCTCGCGCGCTTTTTCCCAGGCGCTGGTTTCGAGGTGAGCCTCAACGGATCGTATGTGCGCACGCCTGTGAAAGACAAAGTCGACTCGCTCATCGCGGATGGTATCGAGGGGCAGACGGCGCTGACTTACATACCTGAACGAGTACCACTGTATGTGCAGCTCGCGTATCGCCGCGAAACCTTCAATCTGAAGCGTGACGATCTGTTCATCCGGCGCGAAGAGGTCTCCAAGCTCATACTGACCATCGGAGTCCAGTACGGGCTGTCAGTGCGATAAGCGGTGGCTGCATGAGCGTGGACGTCCATCACGTGCTGGAGGCGTTGCAGCCTCGACTCGTTAGGTTCTTCGCGGCGCGGCTTACAGATGCGCATCTGCGCGATGATCTCGTTGGCCGCGTCAATGAGCGAGTTCTTCGACGTGCGGCCGAGGGCGCGCCGATCGAGGATGTGGAGCGCTTCGCGTTTGGCGTGGCGAAGCACGTGCTGCAGGAGCATTGGCGCGAAGCGTCGCGGAACCGCAGCTCCGAGGTCACGCTGACCGAGACGGTCGAGAACATTGCGCGCACGCTCACGTCCACCACCGCGGTTACCGGCGCTTTCTCTCGGTCGGCCGCGCTCGAAGCGCTGAAGCACTGTCTTGTAGAGCTACCTGACGTGGATCAAACGATCGCGGTGCGCTGCTACGGCGACGGCAAGAGCAAGGACAATCGTGCGGCATTGTCGGAGGAGCTCGCGATGACGCGGAATGCCTTGGATGTGCGCATCTCGCGCATTAGGGCCCGGCTCGAGGAATGCGTAAAGAACAGGCTAACCAGTCGCTTAGCGAAGTAACCTCCTTGTTCTCGCGTCCAACCGCACTCATCGAAACAGCGGGCCCTAACGGGTTGGCCCCCGAAAGTACTGCGCCTCAGACAACCGCAGGTCGATCATGCTGGCACGTTATCGACGACGGAGCGTCGCAGTTACTGTGACGCCCGCCGCGGGTGAGGCCTGTGCAGTAATGGTCGCGCCACTCATGGTGCCAGCAACCAACGGAGCCGTGGCGAACTTGCTGAAACCGGAATCGGCGGCGAACACTAGACTTGACCCATTGAGTGTGTAGCGGCCTGAGATCGCGCGGTTGACGTTCTCGGTGTAGTCTCGGCATGCTCCACGATAGTTGTACGTCGCTGTAAACCGACCGGCCGTGTTGAACGTGATCGCAGCACCAAGCCCGGTCATCGCGCAACCGCGCACGGTCGGAAGCAAGACCGGAGGCGGTGAGCCATTCAAAGACATAGCGTCATAAGTGCCTACGACGGCGCTGACATTACCGGATGACGTCGCCGGTGATGCGGCTGGTGGTGCCGCCGGCGCCGTAGCAGAGGAGGAACAAGCCGCGCCGGCGATTGACAGGCATAGGATGGCTGTCGGAGCCTTTGCGAGGAGAAATGTTGCAGTTGTCAGGCGACGCATGGAAACCTCCGCGTGTGCAGTATGTGGGATGCTGCGCTCACGAGCTCACACATGGTTGTGACGGCGTTGAGGAATCCTGACAGCACCGTGTGAAAGCGTTGGCGCCTAACGGCGGCCCGAATGCAGACAAGGGAGCTCTAAGCCGAGCTCCCTCGTTCTACGTTTGGATTTCTAGTGACGCGTCAGCTCACGCGCATTTCTTTGCCGCAGCTTCAGTCATTTCGAGAATTAGTGCGTCGCTCGCGCCCGCCTGCTTGAGGCTGATGAGAGCCGTCGGGGACGTGTCGAACTTGCAAGGCGAGTTCTTGATCTGATTGATGATGATAGGGTCTGATAGCTTCGCTTTCACGAGCTCCACGATCTCCTTGTTTGTCAGAACGGGAGCTCGCGGCTTGGTCTGCGTCGCCGTCGATGCGGCCCCAATTTCCACCGCGTTCGCCTCGAGCTGGCTGCGCCGTGCGTTCAGGCTAATCAGCTGTTGCACCGCGGCGATCGCTTCGTTGGTGATACCCGTGTTGCGCAAACCTCCCGACTGTTGCAGCGCACGCAATCCGTCATGCGGTTTGCCCGAGTACGTCAGCGCGACGCCAAGGTTGTAGTATGCCTTTGCCAGGAGGTTCTTGTCGTTAGGGTTGCCGCATGAATTGGTGATCGCGGCCTGGAGCGTTTCCGCAGCGCCTGTGAAGTCGCCACTCTTAATCCGTCCAGCGCTCGTGTTGAGGTCGCACTTCTTGTCATCATAGAGAACAACGCTGATCGTCTCCTGCCATGGGTAAATCATTCGCGAAACCTCCGCGACCGCGCGCTCATAAACTTTGGTCAACACGGCGTCGGCACTCGGCGGCTCCGGATCCCCCTGATACGAGCCAGCCAGCAGCGTGTCGGCCTTTTCGATCAAGTCGCCGGCAAGCACCTTTCCAGTCGTTAGGTCGATGAGACTGATACGCGCGGTGAGCTGGGCGTTGGTGCGACGCAAGTACGTCCGCACCACGCGACCTTGACTATCCTGCGTGTCGCGATAGAGCGGCCCCGATTGCTCCACGTGGCAGCGAATGACCCTGCCGGTGAAGAGGGCGGCGGGGCCGACGAGAGCGCCGATTTTGACGGCAGCGTCTGGGCTGACCGAGCCCGAAGCTTGAAAACCCTGTTCGCGCAGGATGGCGTCGATGCTCGTCCTGTCGATGAGCTCGAACTGACTGGAGCGGCCGATCTCCGCCGAGAGGCGCTCTGTGAGCTCGGGCCCGCATCGTCCGGTGCCGGTGAACTCGAGGACCGAGACTCTATTCACACCCTTGAGCACGACCTGCGGTGGGTGTGTGACGACAATCTTGGAGCGCTGATTCGTTAGGCGCTCCCATAGCTGTGCCTCCGCCCGTGACGAGAGCGGCGCGACCACAGCGCACGCCGCCATGATCCCTCCCATCGCGCGCCTTATCGAGGACATCAAGCTCGGTCTGGGGCGCTGCTGCCGAGTCGTTTGTCTCATGGACCCCTCCGACGTTGGTGGAGACCGGTAGACGGCCTCCGTTGTGTCAGCCTCCAGGTTCACACCAAGAAGTGACGGGAGGGCGGGAATCCTGACGCCGAGCTCCCCGATGCTCGCTTCGTGCGAAAACGTTGTGAGCGGACTAGCGCACCGGGACCGGCGTAAATCTGTTCACGAGGGTTCCATCGCCGAGCTGACCGCTCGCGTTATATCCCCAACAGTAACTGCGTCCGCCGCTTTGGCTCCCGCACGTGTGGTATTGGCCCGACGTGATTTCCGCGAACAACAGGTTGCCACTCACCGGAACCGGTGTCGAACGAAGCGTGCTTGTCGCATCACCAAGCGCGCCAAATTGATTCTGGCCCCAGCAGTACGCGGCGCCCGCGTTAGTTCGCGCACAAGTGTGATCACCGCCGGCCGTGAGCCCGACGAAATTGAAGTTGCCAACAACTTGCGTGGGCACGAGGCGGTTTATCGTCGTGCCGTCTCCCAATTGCGAGCTGAGGTTGTTCCCCCAGCAGTACACAGTGGTGGCGCCCGTGCGGCCGCATGCATGATCGAACCCCGCGGCGATAAGCACGAAGGCGTGTCCCCCGCTCACGGCGACCGGCGTTAGGCTCCGGATGCCGCTGCCGTCTCCAAGCTGGCCGGAGGTGTTGTCCCCCCAACACCACGTGGCCCCTGCTGACGTACGTCCGCAGGTGAAGCTTCTCCCTGCGGTCAGCGCGACGAACGCGATGCCTCCACTCACGAGCGTCGGCGTAAAGCGATTGGTTATTGTACCGTCACCTAACTGTCCGGACGTGTTATCCCCCCAACAGTACGTGGGGCCCGCGTTAGTCACCCCGCAGGAATGGCCGGTACCGGCTGCAATCGTCCTGAAGCTCAGACCTCCACTCACCGCGGCGGGTGCAGACTGGTTCCCGGTGGCACCCGTACCAAGGGCTCCGACCAGGTTAAACCCCCAGCAGTAGGCTGCGTCTGACGTTAGGCGCCCGCACGTATGAGCACCACCGGCAGCGAGTTCGGCGAAGTTGTGGCTGCCGACCACTCGAGCTGGAACGGTGCGCGGAGTCGTTCCGGCATCGCCAAGGCGGCCGTCCGCGCTCTCACCCCAACAGTATGCGACACCTCCATTCGCTCGGGCGCAGGTGTGAGAAGAACCGGCATCGATTTGGAGGAATGGCGGCGCCGTCGTGACGAGTAGCGTCACGCTCGCAGCGGTCACGCCTTCACTCGTAGCGCTGATCTGGGTGGCGCCTAACGCCACTGCGGTCACCGTGCCGTTTGCTCCGGTGCCGGTCACCGTCGCTACCGAAGGATCACTCGACGTCCACGCCACGGGACGACCGGTAAGTGTGTTCCCTTGCGCGTCGCGCAACGTGGCGATGGCCGTTGTCGTCGCACCGAGCCCGACGTGCGCTGCCGTCAGACTCACTGTAAGACTCGCGACTTGCGCGGCGACGGTCAGCACAGCGCTTGCCGTGCGTCCTTCACTGGCTGCCGAGATGGTAGTCGATCCCGGTGCGACGGCTGTCACGGTCACTTGCTGGCCGCTACCGCTCAGCGTTGCCACGCTCGGACTACTTGACGACCAGGTGATGCTGCGACCGGTGAGCACATTACCTTGCGCATCGACCAGTGTGGCGGCAGCTGTCGTGGTCTGACCCGGGACGAGCGTGCTCGTTAGGGTGAGGGTTATGCTCGCGACAGCTGGGATCACCGTTAGGGTAGCCGTCTGGCTGACCCCCTCACTCGTCGCGCTGATCGTCGTTGTTCCGCGGGCAACCGCCGTAATAGTTGCGCTTCCTCCACTGCCGCTTATCGTCGCCACGGCAGGGTCGCTCGAAGTCCACACGATCGTGCGACCCGCCAGCGCATTCCCCTGTGCATCTCGGAGTGTAGCCGTTGCCGTCGTAGTCTGTCCGATGCTCACAGTTGGAGCGCCTAACGTTAACTGCAGCGTCGCGATCCGTGCGACGACGTCGAGCGTGGCGCTGCCATTCCGAGCTTCGCTCGTTGCAGTTATGGTAGCGGTGCCTGGCGCGATTGCCGTGATCGCCACCCTTGGACCACTGCCACTCACCGTAGCGACGGCAAGATCACTGGACGACCACGCAATAGCGCGATCGGTGAGAACGCCGCCGCGAGAGTCGGCGAGCACTGCCGTGGCTTCGGTTGTCTGCCCGGCCACGAGCCGCGTCGCGCTGAGCGTCACCGTGACGGCGGACACCGGCGCTGGACCCGACGAACCGTCTCCCCCAGCGCACGCACTGACACCCAGCTGGGCCATCAGCACAATCACAAGGAAAATGTCCGGCCTGCACTTTTTGTGACGCATGACACACTCCGGCCTATCCGCATAACGCGTGGGGCTGGATCATGGGTCATGCGCAGCGCGCTAGCAAGGTGCACTGCTCGCATTGAGCAGCGGAGCAATCGGCCACTGCTCCAGTTACATGGCCCTACAGAGTAATCAGAACGACTTGCCTAACGCGCAGCACCGTGGCTCGATAGAGCTAGCGCTCATCGCGACTCGGCTGCGACGCGGGGACGACTTGGGCCCAGCCAAGCTCCGTCCCATCCAGCTCTTCTTACGCGCTGGAACGCCGCGTCGCCGATCGTGCCTTCAGCCCGCAGCGCAACGATACGCTGCCGCTGCGCATCGAGCGTCGCGCGCACGACCGCAGCATCGTTGTCCGTTCCCACAGCGTCGGACGCACGCCGCAGCGACATCGCCTGCGTCGTTAGGTCACTCGCGCGAGTGGCTTCGGGCACAGCCTCTGTCTCTGCTCGGCGTAGCTGAAGCTCCTAGCGCTGTCGCACCGGATCCGTCGACGGCGATGGACTTGAGCTGGAACCCGACGAGAATGAACGCCAGCACGTTCAACACGAACCGCCGCTTCCCACACAGCATACGATGGGATGCGGACGCGCGCAGGGATCAGCTCAGCCGCGCGACGCTCGACCGACATTGCGAAGATCACTTCGTGATGATCCCCGAGAAGTGCAGCTGCTCCGCGAGGATCCACACGAACAATGTTCCGCCGAACTGGAAGACAACGGCCGTCGCGACATCGCGGATGCGCGCCGTCGTGAGAAGCGTTAGGCGCCCGACTTCGAGACGGTAGACCAAGAGCGCTCGCGTCGTTGAAGAGACTTTCTCCCTCGAGAATCACCAGCAGCCGGTGCGGCGGGCGCTGCTGCTTCAGCACCGTTGTGGCTGCTGCCGCGTCAGGCGGTGCGACGGTCGCGCCGCGCGCAATCGCGGCAGACCATGACATGTCTGGCACTAGTGTATGAGCGACTATCGCCACCACCACGATCGTGAGTGTGACGGCGCCAAGTGCGAGTCCTGCCACCACACGCCGGTATTCGCGCGCAGTTGCGCGGTGAGGAGTCGAACGCTGCGTCGAGCAGCACCGGGGCGACGAAGAGCGCGAGTGCAGCGCCGGCGAGTGCCACGAGCGCTGGGTATGGCGCCCCGATGCGCCGTGCCAGAGGCGAGCATCGCGCCGCCCCTCAGCATCGCAATGACGACTTCGAAGACTTCCGTTATCTCGCTGAACCGCTCCGCTCGTCGCGGAGCGGAGGCCGCTGACTCGTTAGGTTACTATGGCCCCGCCCCGCCCCCGCTGCTACGCGGCCCGGACCACTGCGCCGCGCGGGGAGAGTACCTCGCGCACGCGCGCGGCGAATACCGTTGCGTCCGTCGCGGTCGTGCATGCCTCGACAGCTCCCAGCTCGAGGCCCCAGGCCAGTAACGCGGAATCCGTCTGCTCGGTATAGATGAACACCGCCGCCTTGTCACTGTCAACGCGTATGCTCTGCAGCAGACCGAAACCGTCGAGCCGCGGAACCGCCACCTCGGTGACCACCGCGTCGGGGCGTAGCCGTCGTGCATAGGCCAACGCCGATTCACCGTCCGCAGCTTCAATCACCCCCAGCCCCTGAGCTTCCAGCGCCACGCGCAGCAGCCGTCGTGCGTCGCGGAGCTCATGTACGACCAAAACGCGCGATGCGCCGGCATTCGCTGCGTGCCCCCGGGCGAGCTGTCCTGGAGGTGCCACGTTAGGCGTCGAACCGGTCGGCGCTTGCAGCTTCGGTCCAAGATTGCGCACCAGTTGATCAATAGCGGCCTGCGATGTAGCCGCATCTGCGGTCGGCGCCGAGATGTTGTCGAGAAGCTCGTGCAGCGATGTCTGGCCGGCCAGCGCGCGGTTGAGACCTGCTACCCATAACGTATGCATGCCGGCCTGGCGGCCGAGATCCTCGAGCTCGGACCGTTCAGCCCGACGCGCGATGGCGCGCTGAATGTCAGGAGTCACGAGCAGCATCTCCGGCACAACCATCCTCCCGCGATACCCAGTCCCTCGGCACGCCGCGCAGCCGACAGGCTTGCGCAGCTTGTCCGTCCGCTTGCCTGTCAACAGCATCTGCTGCTCTGCCGGAAGTTCAGTCACTGCGACCGGCACAGAGCATTCGGCACACAAGCGGCGCACGAGTCGCTGAGCGATGACGCCTTTGAGTGCACCCGACAGAGCGCTCATGTCTGCCCCAATGTCTGCGAGGCGGCCAACTGCGGACGGCGCATCATTGGTGTGCAGTGTCGACAGCACGAGGTGCCCGGTCATGCTCGCTTTGATCGCGATGCCTGCTGTCTCTGCATCGCGTATCTCGCCAACAAGTACGACGTCAGGATCCTGCCGCAGAATCGAGCGTAGCGCGGCAGCGAACGTTAGGCCCGCCTTGTCCTGGACCTGAACCTGATTCACTCCTTCCAGACGGTACTCGATCGGATCTTCGACGGTGACGAGGTTCGTCTGCGTCGATCTGATCTGGTGTAGCGCTGCATAGAGCGTAGTTGTCTTTCCGGAACCGGTCGGCCCAGTGACAAGCAACATCCCCTCAGTGAAGCCTAACAACTGGTCGATGCGGTAGCGCTCCGCCGCCGTAAAACCTAACGCGCCGAGGTTGAAGTCTGTCGCGTTCCCATCGAGCACGCGGATGACGGCTTTTTCAAAGCGATCACCTAACGGGAGCGTCGAGACGCGCAGATCGATGTTGCGTCCGTCGAAGACGGTGGTCGCGCGGCCATCCTGTGGGCGGCGTCGTTCCGCGATGTCCAACCCCGCGGCGATCTTCAAGCGACTCATGAGCAGCGGCGCGATCGCAGCCGGTACGCGTGTCACTTCGTGAAGGACACCATCCACGCGCACGCGTACCATGAGATCGCCATCGCGCGGCTCGAGGTGGATGTCGCTCGCGCGCTGATCGAGGGCGTCCGCGATGATGACGTCGAGTTTATCGACGGCCGCACCGCGTGTCGGGGCCGCGGCCGGCTGGCCAGCCGGCTTTACCTCAACCCAGCTCAATCGCGGCTTGCCCGTTAGGTCGATCGATTCACCATAGATGCGCTCGTACGCTGCGCGGATGTCTTGAGGGCTAGCCACCGTGACGCGCATGCGCTTGCCGCAGGCAAAGGCGAGGTCGACTTCGAGGTTGTGGCCAAGCGGGTTCGACGTCGCAATTTCAAGCACAGGGCCTTCCATGCGAACGGCGACCGCTTCATAGCTGCGCGCGAGCGAGGGGCTGAGGAGCTTCGCGTGCGCTGGCCCGACTCCGGCGAGATCCGCCGGGCGCGATGCGGACAGGGTACAGGCGACTTTGAGGATCTCCTCCGTGGTGGCGCCAGCCGCTTCCAGTGATTCCCACGCGGTGCGCGCGGGGCGCAGCTGATTGGCGGCTGGGTGGCCGGTCTGCTGGAGGGCCTCCACGAGCCAGCGATCGGCCCACGGCTGTCGCCGTTCGCGCTTGTCCCCTTGGCCGTCTGGCACGGCCAGCGAGGCGACTGGCGAGCGGGATGTGGGAGTCTTTGTTTGCATTATGAGCTGCCACTAAGGATCCACGTCATTGACGCGTATGACTCAAGTCTCGGCACGTCACTGACCAACTTGAGGGCCCGCGGGGCCGGCACATTATCACGACAACCGCATCCTGCCCGTCCGAGCAGGAGGCCACCATGAAACGGCGCGACTTCCTTGTCTCCTCCACGTTAGGCTCCGTTGGACTCGGCGTGAGCCGCCGGCCGCTCGCCGGGAAGTTCACAGAGCTGAGCCTAACGCCGGATCACGGCATGCGCAGCGAGCGCGCCGCGACGCGCAAGATCCTGATTGCCGGCGGAGGCTTTGGCACGGCCTTCATCCGTTACATGGCCACGCTCACCGGGAAGAAGCGCCCCAAGCTCCTGTATCTCCCAACCGCGTCGGCCGATCGCCCCGATGGCAGCATCACATGGTTCCGCAATTGCGCGCCGCTCGACGTGGAGCCCTCGGTCCAGGAGAGCTTCATCGCCAGCTCGCGGCAGTCCCGCAGTTGGGAAGAAGTGTTTTTGTCTGTCGACGGTATTGTGGCATCGGGTGGCAATACGCTCAATCAACAAGCCATCTGGAAGGCGCAGGGGATCGACGTCATCCTCGGAAAAGCGTGGGACCGCGGCATTGTGCCCGGCGGCTTCCTGAAAAGGGAGTCACTCGCCGCATTACGACCGCGAGGCGGATCGCGGCCGCTCTATCAGAAGCTGATCGGATCAGGGCAGCTAAAACCCGGGTACGCGTATGACAACGACGCGGGGATTTACTTCGAGGACAATGCGGTGAAGTGCGTTGTGCACACGCGCGCGGACGCCAAGGTGTACCACGTCCGCGTCGTCAACGGGGAAAGTCGTCGAACGCGTGCTCGAGCCCGAGATGATCGCCTAACGAGCGACAAGGCGCATGGCACACGGCGCGTGCAGGGATCAACGCGTTCCTGCGAGAAGCTCCTCCAGCGCGAGTCGCGTCTTCACGGGCACTTGCGCCTCGTCGAAATAGCTCAGCACGACGGCGAGGGCGTCGTCCGCCCGAGTGATGTTGAGATTGCGAAGCAGGTAGCGCACATCCTCGAGGTCATGGAACTCCTCGCCGAGTCTGAGAGCCATGCACTTCATCGCCAGCAAATACGTCGGCTGAGCGACGTACACCTGCAAATGCGAATGCTCGACATAACAATCAAAGGACCCTCGCGGACTCAGCCACGCCTTCACGGCATCGTTCAGCCACGTCTCGGGAACGGCGACATCGCGTGTCGAGGCGCGCGCGTTCAGCGTTAGGCACATCACGGCGCCCCTGTTGCCGCACCAGTGCTCCATGTCGCAGGAGGACGGGATGGACCATGTAAAGGTCGGCGCTGCGCCGGTCAGACTACGACCCGCGGGTCCCGGCGATCTCGCAGCGATTGGCCGACTTGGCGCGTTACTCGTTAGGACGCACCACGACTTCGATCCCCAGCGCTTCATCGCCGCCACGCTGCACACCGAGCAAGGTTACGCGTCATTCCTCGGAGCACAGCTGGAGGAGCCTAACGTGTTGATCCTCGTCGCCGAGTGGAATGGTGCGGTGATCGGCTACAGTTATGCGGGGGTCGAAAGCTGGGACTACATGTCGTTGCGCGGACCCGCGGGTGTGTTGCACGACATCGTTGTCGATCAGGCGCACAGCGGGCGTGGGATCGGCAAGATGTTACTGGACGCGACGCTTGAGGCACTGGAGACGCGCGGAGCGCCGCGCGTGATATTGTGGACGGCCGAGGGAAACGAAGCAGCGCAGACGTTGTTCGCGCGTGCTGGTTTCCGGCGCACGATGGTGGAGATGACGCGCGAACTGCAGATTGACGCACAGTAGTATGCGAGCTCGCCTGACTGCTCTCATTCCAGTGGCCATCGCCGCGCTCACAGCGCTTATCGGCTCACACTCCTGGCAACGGATCGCGAACCGTCCCATCAACTTCTATCTCAGTCCGGGGCGTTTCATTTCGCATACGGACGGTAAGGATGTGGTGTTCATCTCGCTCGCGATTGTGCGCTCGCGTCGCGCACCGTTCCTGCACGAAGCGGCGCACGAGCTTCTCGACCCGGCTGCTCCGTTCTATCCGCTCGACTATCCCGATAGCAGCGCCGCGCAAAGAGCCGCCGAGCAGTTCCCGCGCTGGCTGGCCGAAGGGCTGCCGGACTATCTGGCGCAGGTCGTCGCAGCACAGGCTGGATTTCATGAAGGCGACGTTTTCGCGATCGGTGGCCTAACGAAAGTTGACAGTGTTTGTGCCGCGCGCCTCGCCGCGAGCAAGAGACGCGAGGAGATCGTGTGTCGCGTGGGCCGCCCCGGCCGACTCGATGCACTGTTCACGACCGAACGCCCTGAGGTTGTACCTGTGTATTACGCGTGCAGCCAATCATTTACGAAGTGCTTGGTTGGGAAGGTTGGGCTTCCGGTGGTTGTGGGACTCATTCCACAGATTCCGAGCGCGGCGTGGATCGGCTCTTTGGAGACGGCGGCCGGCCTAACGCTGGATCGCATGCGCGAGACCCTGGTTGGCGACGCAAGCTCCAACGCCAGCGCAAGACAAATCCTTGCGCACTGAACTTGCGGCCCTCAGCCGACGACGTTAGGCACGCCAAGCATGCGACAGGCATCTTTGCGCGGGAGAATGTACTAGCAGGACCGAATGCGTTTCTCGTACTTCGCGGAGTCCATCATGCACAGACCGATCGCGGGTGTCGCGCTTTTCGGGATCCTAGTTGCGTGTGGCGGCGGCAGTAGCGGCGGCAGTAGCGGCGCTTCCGCCGGCGCTGCGCCTGGCCCGCCACAGCAGACGCAACGCAGGGATCCCAATGTCATTACGCGCGCCGAGATCGAGCAGGCAGTTGGGGCGACGACCGCGAGGGATCTCGTGCAGCGTTTGCGTCCGGCGTACCTACGGGAGTCGGGCCCAATGACCTTGTCGGGTGCTAATCAGTCCGCGATGGTGCGGGTGAATGATCAAGAGTTCCCTGATCTTCGCCAGCTGCGGCAGATACCGGTCAGTACCGTGCAAGAGATCCGCTACTACTCGGCCAGCGATGCGACAGCCAAGTTCGGTGGGCGACTCGGCAGGCCGGTTATCGCGGTGACGATCAAGTAGGCAAAGTCATCGCACAATCATGCGTTCGTCGTCGCCTTGTTACATCGGAGACCCTTTGCTTCCCATAGAGGACCGTTTCGTTTCACAGCCACCGTCATATTCGCTTCCCGCATTGTGACCATCACCGTCGTTCGCCGGCTTGGGGTGCGATGCACTACATGCAGTCGAGGGAGGAAACGCTTATGGCGAAGAAAACTCCAGGTAGATCGCCGAAAGCACGGGGGAACGGAGGGGATGGTCCCGCACGTGTCTCCTCGAGCGTTGACGAGTTATTGCTCGCGGCGCTCGAGCGCGGTGACGAAACGCTAGAGACCGGACGTTATCTCGTAACGTTCAAGGAGTCCGCTGTCGAAGAGGGCGTGAAGGAGTTCAGCACGCGCGGCCTGCGCGTAGCCGACGCACGCGACTTCGACGCTCAAGCCGCCACGATCGAAGCGTTCGGCGATGCCGAGGCGGTCGTGTTTCCCGAGGTCGGCGTTGCGCTCGTCGGAGCTGATACGGCTCAAGCACGAAGCATAACGGCAACTGCGGAGATCGCGGCCGATAGCCCGATAGAGGCTATTGAGCCGGAGTATTTCGTTTTTCCGCAAGAAGCTCCGGGTGATATTCTGCGAAGTGCGCTCGCGCGTGCCGCGCAGACCGGCGCTACGTCGACCGAACCCGTGCGCACTCGCCTAACGAGGAAGGCTCCGGCAGACGTCGCCGAGTACCTCCGCGGCTTTGCGCGCGCCGCACAAGCAATCGCCGATGATCTGACCGAAGTCGACAGAGAAGAACGGGAAGCGGAGGAGGAGGCCCTCGTGGCCGGAGCGACTTGGGGCCTCATCAGGTGCAAAGTTCCACCGAGCCTGAAGAGTGGGGCGGGGATTAAAGTCGCCGTCCTCGATACCGGCATGGATCTGGGCCATCCGGATTTCGCCGGTCGCGCTTTTGTTACCGCGACTTTTGTGGGTCAGCCTGTACAGGATCTTCACAGTCACGGAACGCACTGCATTGGAACCGCGTGCGGACCAAAAGCACCCGCGGCATCCATACCTCGTTACGGGATCGCGCACAAAGCACCGATCTTTGTCGGCAAAGTGCTCTCTAATTCTGGCGCCGGCTCAACGGCGAGCGTGTTGGCAGGAATGAACTGGGCGATCGCGAACCGGTGCGTCGTGATATCAATGTCCCTCGGTTCGCAGTCTCCGGTGCAGGCGGCGTACACCGCCGCGGGGAATGCAGCGCTAAGTAAGGGGTGCTTGATCATTGCGGCAGCAGGCAACGAGGCCTCCCAGACGGGCGCTCCAGCGAACTCACCGTCGATTATGTCGGTCGCTTCGCTCGATCCCACTCTGACGCCGTCGGCATTCTCGAACTTTGGGAAGATCGAAATCGCGGCACCGGGACGGGATGTCTTTTCGTCCGTTCCTCGGCCGACGCGGTACGGCATCAAGAACGGAACCAGCATGGCAGCACCGCATGTGGCTGGCTGTGCCGCGCTGTGGGCGGAAACCTCGGCAACTCTCCGCGGGGTACAGTTATGGCGGAAGCTCCTGGCGACTGCGCGGCCTTTGCCGCTCCCACCGACGCGAGTGGGTGCGGGGCTTGTTCAGGCACCATAGGTAAGAGCATTGTGTAGAATTGTCGGAGTCGCCGAGTGCACTTGGTGCGGCGCTCGGTGACTCCGCTCTTCTTTCAGAAGGTTCGATGAGCAGCAAATCGAAAGGATGGATCGTCACCATCTCTGGTGAACGAACAGCGAAGCAGGTGGCGAAGGAGCTCAAGGCTGCCGGCTTCACCGTGGATCAGGTGTTGGACGACATCGGTTCCATCACCGGAAAGGCTGACGACAAGGTCGTGGGCAAGGTGCGGTCGATCCGTGGCGTTGCGGATGTTTCCAGCAACGAGCAGATCGACATCGGCCCGCCGGACTCGCCAACGACCTGGTAGCGCCTAACGGGAAATGCGTTAGGCGGCGCTGTCTCGAGGGGGCATCACCCGCAAGTGCTCGTCGCGACACCGTGAGCACGCGGTGATCTCGCCCAGGGTATCCGTGAATAAGGGCCAGTCTCGACGCCCTTTTTTATCCGCGTGACACTTGCACGAACATGAGGCGACTTTGCCGCGCGAGTCGGGCACGCTATCCATCGCCGCCGAAATATCCGCGCGATCGGGGTAGGCGCGGTGCGCCGCGTAAACAACGCGGTTCATTGTCGTGCTTAGGAGTTGTTGGGCGCGGAGCACGCCGGGGCTATTTGAGCCGGAGTTGGCTAGTTCTTGATAAGCCTCCATCACTGCCTGAACCAGCAACTTGTGCAGCTCCGCGGGAGTCATGCGTTGCATCTGTTTTTCAACCGAGCGTTATGCATAACGGACTTCATTGAAGTGCACTGGCGCCGTAGCGGCCTCGAGCAATATGGTTGACGCGGCAGCCGTCGGGTCCGTCACCAGTTTGAAGCCATAGAGTGGCACACGGCGTGCCGCGAGCCGCAAAACAGGCCGTCTATTGAGGCGGAATCAGGCCCTTGTTATCCGGTAGCTGAACCAGAATGCGCCGACGCCAAGTACGACGATGCCGATCACACGGAGAGAGCCAGGACCGCTGCGAGGCGGCACTCGAGCTCCCGAATGTTCTCAGACACTTGATCCTTGTCATCAGCTGGGAAACGCGCAACCTGCGCGGTCCCGTCTGCCGTTACAGACATGCTTGATGTGGTCTAACGGCTGGTCCCGGACAAGTAGATACGCGCTACGTCACGTGCGATCGCCGCTGGCTGCGCGCCGTCAGCGTTCGTCAGTACGATCACCGTAAGGCTGTCGTTAGGAAAACGCGCCATCTCGGCACGGAATCCCGGCAGCGAACCGCCGTGATGCACGCGCCAGTGTCCGTCGATCGAGTCGAGCGTCCAGCCGAAGCCATAGCCGTACGTTTGACCACTGGTTAGGCGGACTGGCGCCCACATCATGTCGCGGCTCTCCTTGGTGAGCACGCGATTCTCGTACAGCGCCGCGTCCCACTTTGCCAGGTCGAGCACTGTCGAGAGAAACGCGGCGCTCGGTCGCAGCGCGAGAAACTCCGTCGCGTTGACGTATTGGTTCTGCCTCCACGCATAGCCCCGCGCACGACGCGGCACGAGATCGCTCGTAGTCGTCGTCCGCGTGGACTGCATCCCCAGAGGGCGAAAGACGCGCTCGGTAAAGAAATCAGGCCACGGCTTTCCCGATGCGCGCGCGATGATGTCGGCCAAGCTGAAGTAGCACACGTTGCAGTACTGGTACTTCGATCCCGTCGCAAACTCGAGCGGCCGCGCGAAGGCCGAATGAATCACGATGCTGTCGGCCTGCAGCTTCAACGCGTCGAACGCCGGTCCTTCGCGTAGCACGCCGGACGTGTGCGTCAGGAAGTGGCGCAGCGTGATGCCGCCCCACGATTCCGGCGTACCCGTTAGGTGCTTCCCCACGAGATCGTCGAGCGTTAGGCGGCCGTCCTGCGCGAGCAGCATGATCCCGGCAGCGAGGAACTGCTTGCTCACAGACCCGATCTTGAACACAGTCTCAGGTGTTACTGGGATGTTGTGTTCGAGATCGGCCATGCCGTACCCCTTCGCCTTGATCACTTTTCCGCCGCGCACTACCGCGATTGCCACACCGGGAATGTGAGCGCGGGCCATCTCCGCGCTGATCAACTTGTCGACAGTGTCGGGCGGAGCCGTCGCTGCCGTGGACTGAGCGCCGAGGGAAACATCTTGGACAGCGATTGCAAGGACGAGCGCAAGGATGCGATTGGGCACAAGAACTCTCCGGCGTAAGCCTTTGACCAAAGTATCAACTGATCGAAGTGTCAAGCCGGTGAGGGCCACCGGCGCCAGGACAGTACGAGCACCCGCGTTTTTGGGTTCCGTTCAGCGCCCAAGATCGTAGCGCGAATGGATTTATCGGACGCTGGTTCGCGCAAAATGTGCTTGATCTGACTAGACTGACTAGATTACAGTTCGCTGATGCGCGACGAATACTCCCTGTACGACGCAAAGGCGAAACTCTCTGCCCTCGTGCGACTTGTCCGCGAAGGCCGCTCCGTGATCATTACGCTGCACGGGAAGCCGGCTGCGGAGCTGCGCGCGATCGATGAAAACGTCAGGCCAAAATCTCTGGATGAGCGTCTGGCTGAGCTGGATGCGCGGCGCGCAATCGTTAGGGCCGGGCGCAAACCGAGCGATGCCGCCGCATTCCCAATGGGCCCGCGCCGGCCAGGGGCGCTGAAGCGCTTTCTCAAGCAGCGCGATTGACCGCTGCCTACGTCGACACGTCCTGCATAGTCGCGGCCGCGTTCGGTGAATCGGCCGCCACCCGAGTTGTCGGGCGCTTGTCGCGCTTCGATCGCGTGCTCTCCTCGCCGCTCCTCGAAGCCGAGTTGTGGAGTGCGCTCGTTCGCGAGGGACGCGACATCACCGATGCCTACTCGTCTGCCATCGAGCTCGTCGTTGTCGAGAGGCCGCTGAGCGCGGAGGTCCGGCGAGTGCTCGAGGCAGGCTATGTGCGCGCTGCTGACTGCTGGCACCTGGCAACGGCACTTTACCTAGCCCCAGACCCGACGGACCTCACCTTCCTGACGCTCGACGACGCGCAACGCAAGCTTGCGAAGACCCTCGGCTTTCGCACCTAACGACGCAGCGGGAGTGGGCTGGTCACGTTGTTTTCGGCGCAGCCGCCGACGGAGGAACGCACCGCGCGGCTGTGAGACCTGGCACGCCGAGGCACTGACAATGCTGTGCGCTGCGCACAAATTGCTGGGGCTAGCCGGCGCTCGTGCTGCTGGCCCTCACCCTAGCCCTTGTATGCTCGTACGAAAGCCCTCGCACGACCTGCGCCGTCGCACCACGTGTCTCATCGGGTTCCTGTTCTTGGCCGCGCCGGCCCCTGGCGCCGCCCAGAACTCGATGAGCTTGGGGGCGACTATCGATAGTGTCGACGTGGCACGCGCCATACCGATGCCAATCGCACGCCTAACGGGACAGATCCGGCTGGACGGGATCGTGAATGAGCCGGCATGGGAAGTCGCGCAAACGCTTCCGATGTTCATGTTCTCCCCCAGCTTTCTGGCGCCGCTCAGCGAGCGCACGGAAGTCCGTATCGCGCACGATGACCGTTACCTCTATGTCGCCGGCAAGCTCTACGACTCCGACGTCAGCCAGATCCGCACCAACACGTTCTACCGCGACGCGTACAGCGGGGATGACCTGCTGGCTATCGTCGTCGACAGCTACAACGACTACGAGACGGCGGTGTGGTTCGTCACCAACCCGGCCAGTGCGCGCAGCGATCGCTCCGTTTCGAATGACGCCGTGTTCTCCGGCGGTGTCAACGCAATGAACTCGGACTGGAATTCACATTGGGACGTCGCCACATCGCAGAACGAGCATGGCTGGTACGCCGAGTTTCGCATCCCCTTTTCTACGTTAGGCTTTCAGGTGAAGGGCGACGAAGTCGCGATGGGCGTGATCGTCTATCGCTTTATTGCGCGCAAGAACGAACGGCACACCTTCCCCGCGATCGATCCCAAGTGGGGCGGGCTTGCGTTCGCCAAGCCGTCGCAGGCGCAGCGCGTCGTGTTACGCCAGGTGCGCCAGTCGAAACCCGTGTACGTGACGCCGTACGTACTCGGCGGCGCGCGCAGGACGCCACAGCTCAACGAACCGGCTGGTGCTGCCGCATTCTGGAGCACTACAGCGCGCGAGTGGAGCGATGTCGGCGGCGATCTGCGCTACTCGCCGACGTCGAATCTTGCGCTCGATCTCACGATGAACACCGACTTCGCCCAGGTGGAGGCCGACGACCAGCAGATCAACCTAACGAGATTCCCGCTCTTCTTCCCCGAGAAGCGCCAGTTCTTCCAGGAGCGCGCTTCGACCTTTCAGTTTACGACTGGAGGCTCATCGGACAGGCTATTCCATAGTCGGCGCATCGGCCTGGCTGAAGGGGAGATCGTCCCCATCTATGGCGGTGTGCGCGCCGTTGGCCGCGTCGGTGGAATGGATTACGGACTCCTCAGCATGCAGACGACGGCGCACGGCGAACGCTCGTCGGAGAACATGAGCGTGGCGCGGCTGAATCAGCAGATCCTGAATCCGTATTCGTCCATCGGTGCGATGTTTACATCGCGTTATGGCTCGGCCGGTGAAGACAACCTCGCCTATGGTGTGGATGCCGTGTTGCGCCCGTTAGGCGACGAGTGGTTGACGCTGCGATGGGCCCAGACGTTCGACGAGGCAGTCGTCGAACGCTCGGCTGCGTCGGCCGGTCTCCTGCAGGCGCGCTGGGAGCGCGTGCGCGACGACGGCTTCACGTATTCCGGCGAGTTCAATAGAGTCGGTGAAGACTACATACCGCGGCTCGGTTTCCAGTCGCGGACCGGTGTCCGGTATTTCGGCGGCCATGCGCAGTACAAGCGCTTCCAGAGCGCCTCGTCTCCGCTGCGCTCAGCGGGCGTTCAGGCCAATTCTGGCCATTTCATACGGTCACTCGACGGCACCGCCGATTCGCGCTGGATCGAAGGACAGCTCAACATCGAGCTGAAGAACGGCAGGCAGCTGCAAGTGGCGGGCAGATCGAGTTATGAAGGTGTACTGGAGGATTTCACTGTGGCGGGGGCGAGCGTCTCCGCCGGCGAGTACTGGTTCCATGACGCGCACGTTAGGCTGGAGCTGGCACGCAGCGCGAACCTTAGAGGCGACTATTCCGTGACGGCGGGGTCCTTTTACGACGGCACGCGCATCGGTGCCGCGTTCAGCCCTGCGTGGAATCCGTCCAGGTATGTCGAGCTGGGCGGTGGTTATGAATTGAATCGCCTAACGTTCGATGAGCGCAACGAGCGGGTAACGGCGCATCTTGCGCGACTCAAGCTATAACTGGCGCTCAATACGCACATCTTTTTCAGTACGTTCGCGCAGTATAGTAATGTCGCGGACCTCGCCACGTTCAACGCGCGCTTCCGCTATCATTTCCGCGAGGGAACGGACCTCTGGCTCGTGTACAACGAGGGACTCAACACGGGGCGTGACTTGGTGGGGCAGCCGCGGCTGCCACGGTCGTCCGGACGCACATTCATGCTGAAGTACACCCACACGTTCATCTGGTAGAAACGCAGCACATCAGTCGCCCGCGGCATTGTGCTGCCTGTGCACTGTGATCGTGTTACAATGCACACATGGACAGCACGATCCGTAACCTTGACCCTAAGGCTTATCGCGCGCTCAAAGCTCGGGCGGCCGCGCTAGGAAAGACTGTCGGCGAGACCATAAACGAGGCCATTCGCGTTTACCTCGCGCGACCAGAGAGCAGACCTCGGGAAGGCAGTCTCAGAGATCTTTCGCCAGAACCCTATCCGCCAGGGAACGAGCGCCTCTCGGCGCAAATCGACGCGGTGGCGTATGGAGTTGGGCAGAACTGAGGGGTTGGCTCTCGAGCGATTGTCCTCGACTCCAGTTTTGTTATCGCGTATCACAACACGCGTGATGCACACCATGCGGCGGCTGCGCGAGCGATGGTTCACCTCAGCGGCGGACATTGGGGCCAAGCGCTCCTGCTCGAGTATGTGTTCCTGGAAATCGTCACCGTTCTGCGACTGCGTCGCGATGCCGCCGTCGCCGGCGAAGTGGCCGAGCAGCTACTGCAAGCGCGCGAAGTGGATTTCGTCCCCTGCTCCGATTTCTTCCTGGAGACGCTGAGCACATTCCGAGCGGAGGCCGCTCCGCTGAGTTTTGTCGACGCCGCGATTGTGACGCTGGCGCGCCGCGACAGAAAGGGGGCTATGTCGCAACGTTCGATGCGGATTTCAAGGACGTCGCCGGCATCAAAGTCATCCCAGCCTGAAGTGGTCACGCGACTGGTCAGCGAGATGTACCGCACCGAATAGCGAGTGGATCGCACTCACGTTTCTCTGCCGGTGGATTAGGCTTGTGCACAATTCCCAAATTGGGTATGATCATTCCCAATATGGGAAGGATGGCTTCTACGAGTGGCCTCGCCGACGCGCTGTTCACGCCAGTCCAGCAGCGCGTTTTGGGATTGCTCTTCGCGCAGCCAGAGAGGCGCTTCCAGAGTGCAGAGCTGATCAAACTGGCCGACAGCGGGACCGGTGCCGTTCATCGGCAGCTCGGACGCCTCGCTGACGCCGGGCTCGTAACTGTTACTCGTACAGGGAACCAGAAGCACTACCAAGCGAACCGCGACGCGCCTGTGTTCCGTGAATTGCACGGTCTCATTTTGAAGACTGTCGGCATTGTCGAACCGCTGCGTGCTGCATTGGCAGACCTTGCACCACGAATTCGCGCTGCTTTCGTCTACGGTTCTTCAGCAAAGGGGACCGCGCGCGCGCGCAGCGACATCGATGTTATTGTCGTCTCAGATTCGCTGCAGTACGCGGACATTTACGGTGCTCTAGGTCCGACCGAGAGAATTCTGGCGCGGGCCGTGAATCCCACGGTGCTTACAACGTCGGACTGGCGCGCGAAGAAGAGACGCGTCGATTCGTTCGTAGCTAGGGTAGTTAGGCAGCCGCGATTGTTCGTCCTGGGAACCGCCCGTGATCTCGAGTGAGCTGGAGAACCTCGTTCGCATCGGTCAGCTCAAGCGCGAGCCAACCAATCACAGTGAGTTAGAGGGATTGCAGCGCTCCGGCGGCGCACGTTTGCGTGACGCGGCTAACAAGCAGCTGTCGCTCGAGAGTCGTTTCGACTTGGCGTACAATGCGGCGCACGCGTTTGCCCTTGCAGGCCTGCGACGGCTCGGTTTTCGATCCGACAATCGCTACGTCGTGTTTCAATCGCTACCCCACACCCTTGGCGTTGATACGCCGGTTTGGCGCCTGCTTGCCAAATGCCATGGACTTCGGAATCAGGCCGAGTACGAGGGGTTGCTCGAGGTGGATGAGCGACTCGTTGACGACTTGGTCGATGCGGCTAAGGCCGTACAGAACGCGCTCAAATCCGCGACTACTTAGCCTTCGTTATCACCGCCGTCTCGTTCAGCCACGCCCGTAGCGTTTCAGGAAGTATTGGATTGAATACTCCCGGGCGCGTCGTCGGCGTGGGCCGCCAGAGCGGATAACTCTCCTGTTGACACGCGGTGCGGAAGAAAGAGTGGTCGATCGAATCCAGCCGGTGCTATTCTAGCGCTGCCGCCGTCATCGTCCGCGCAGCCAGTCGCTAACAGAGTCATAGAATCCTGGAACAACGCGCTGAAGGTTGGGAAGCTCGTCGTCGCTGGCTCTTGTCGCTTCAAGCAGAAGGTGACTGGCATTCGGAAAAACCGTGACTGTGAAGTCCGCTCCTCTGCGGCTTAGCAGCGCTTGAGTGAATCGCGGCACGACAGCAGCAACGGGCGTCTGGGCATCGAGCTCACCGAACATTCCAAGTACGGGACCTTTGTACGCGCGCCACGCCGGGAGCGGATCGAAGCTCACCTCAAGCGCCGTATACCACGCATTGCGGTTGCGCCAGTCGACTTCTGACGACAGAGGAAATATCCAGGCGCTCAGGACCGAATCTGAACGCGCCGCGCGCACGGCGGCGTCGTACTCGCGCGCATCCGCTCCCTCGCCGCGGCGCAGCATAACGAAAAACCGCTTCTGCAGATCCAACGCGCGCGTTATGCGCGCCTCGCTGATCTTGGCAGCTCGCATCTCCACTTCAGTGTTGTATAGGTTCTGTTCCTCCACGGTGTAGCCGCTGCCACCGGCGCCGACGATCACGACGAACGCGATATCGGGGAGCAGCGTGACCGCCTTTGCCGTGATCCATCCTGCCTGACTGCTTCCGCCGGCGCCAACTTGCGTCGCTACGATGTCGCCGCGTACGCAGCATGCGGATGCCGGCAATGAGATCGCCCGCCAAGTCCGCGAAACTCGCCGTCGCCCAATCACCCGTTGAGCGTCCCGAGCCGCGCTTGTCGTAGGTCAGCACCGCGACGCCGTGGCGCGCGAGGTGATCGGCCATGAAGCGGATGTTGGCGAGATAGCCATTGCGGTCCTGCGCGCTGGAGCCATGCGCCAGGACTATCGCGGGGTGCGGTCCTTTGGACGCCGGCATGAGCAGCGTACCCGAGAGCGCGACGGCGCCGTTGCGAAATGTCACAGCCTCTTCGCGATACAGCCGCAGTTTTTTTGCTCGTAAGGCAGCTGGGCCAGGCGCAGCATAGCGCAAGGCCGTAATGCCGCCTCGCGCGTCTTTGATAAACGTTAGGCGGTAGCTTGCTGGCGTGTAGACAAGGAGCGTCGGTCCGGCAACCCACGTGGCGTCATCGACCCGCTCCAGTCCACGCAGTCGCTCGCTACCAGGTTCGTATGCGTACAGACGTCGCTCCGTGCGAGCGATAACGATGATGCGGCCTGAGGGCAGCTCATAGCTGCCGAGGCAGGAGTCGAATGTCGCGGGGTCGAGCTTGGGGTCCGGCGCGGGTTGCTGAGCGACGAGCTGACCGCAGACGACGAGCGCGAAAGAGACTGCGATGGCGACTCTCATGGCTTTGAGCGCGAGTGAATCATGATTCATTCCGCTTCGCGCTCTTCGTCACTTCGCGCGTCGGCGCCAAGTCCTCGGATGTCGCCGACCATAGACCAGGGCCTGAACGAGCACGCCGTTTGTTGTGACAGTGAGGAACAGAGCTCGCAAGTGCGTTGAGCCCCGTTCTGGCACACAGATTTGCCGAGCAAGCCGGTAACCGAGAATCACTTCTGAGACTCGATTGAGGCCCAGTATAACTCGCGACGGCCATGAACAACCGCCAGGATGTCGACGCGTGACGGTTGTGCCAGGTACACAATGCGGTACTCCCCTTCAATAAGCTCGCGCACGTTAGGCGGCGCTCCTCGAAGGTGTCGGCCCGATTCAGGAAAACGAGCGATCTGCTCAGCCCTTTCCAGAATTCGATCTACCCAGCGCTCGGCGTAAACGGGCGAATTGCGTGCGATGTATCGTGCAATCGACTGGATCTGGTCACGTGCCGTGCCGCTCCAAAGAACCTCATGCGTCACGACGCTCGCCGCACGACCTCGCGCAAGCGTGCCTTGACTTCGTCGTGCGAGAATGTGCGGCCCGCGGCGACATCGGAGAGGCCAGCTTCGATCGCCTCTCTTACGTAGAGCTCATACATCAGATCGTCCCACGATGCTGATTCGGCGAGAGCGTCGATGATTTCGCGTGCGAGAGCTTTGGGGCTTTTCTGCTCGCTCATCGGATTTGCCCTGACTAATAAAGGTCAGTCCAAGCTAGTGAAAACGCATCGATGGGAGTAGGCAGTCCGCGGATCGTGTCGCATAATTGCGGCTGAGCGTGCGGGGATGGGATGGGCCTATCCCCTATCCCTATCCTCCTATCCGCTGTTGTTGACTAAGTCCCTCTTCGTCGCCGGTCATCAGTGCTTGAAGCAGCTCTGGTGGCGCGTGCACGAGCCTGACGCTGTGGAGCTGCAGCCTGACAAGGTGCTGCAGGATCTCTTCGATCAGGGGCGTCACGTTGGTGCGCTAGCGCGTATGCGTTTTTCTAACGCGACATTCATTGGGCCGGGTGAGCGTGCCGAGCGCTTGGCGGCGACGCGGTCTGCGATTGCTTCCGGCGCGACGGTGCTACTCGAAGGCGCGTTCGAAGCCGACGGCGTGTTCATCTCCACTGACGTCTTGGAGAAGACCGCGAGCGGCGGTTGGCGGTTGATCGAGGTGAAGTCGTCGTCGAGTTACAAGAAGGAGAAGCAGCTGCCGGACATTGGCGTTCAGAGCTAAGTGCTGGGACAGAACGGTATTGCGTTGGTCGACTGGCGCGTCTTGCATCTGAACGGCGACTTCAGGCACCCGGACGTCGGCGATCTCTTCGCGCACACGGACGTGGCCGATGACGTTCGCGCATTCGTGCCTAACGTGGCAGAGTCCGTGCGCCGACAACTCGCAGTGTTGGACGGGCCGCTGCCGAGTGTGGAGATTGGGCGGCACTGTGGCGAGCCGTATGAATGCGCGTTCCAGAAGCGCTGCTTTCCTAACGACGACCGGCACATCAGCGCTCTATGGAACTGCGGCCCGGCGACGTTTCCCAAGTACATCGCGCGCGGGATTCATCGCATCGACGATCTGCCGGCGAATGAGAAGCTTCGCGCCGAGCAGAAGCG